>JAAGZN010000709.1 GCA_024206165.1 Bacteroidota bacterium | reverse complement strand
TACTGCACTGCACTGCACTGCACTGCACTGCACTGCACTGCACTGCACTGCACTGCACTGCACTGCACTGCACTGCACTGCACTGCACTGCACTGCACTGCACTGCACTGCACTGCACTGCACTGCACTGCACTGCACTGTGTGTAGCAGACCTCCCTCCATCTCCCCCACACTTCCCACACTCACTTCCCAAAGGTTGTCATCCCAGCCAATCTTATAATATATATTGTATGGCGGTTTGAGCTTCTTACGAAAATCCTGCTGGTAAACAGCCCGAGCCGAAGGCGAGGGCTGTTTACCAGCAGGATTTTTGTAAGAAGCTCAAACCGCCATACAATATATAGTTTAGCGTGAAAGACCTGAAGCGGTATAACACGCTGCTAGCTATACGTTATTCGCCTGCGAAGCTGCCCTGAAACGGTATAACACACTGCTAGCTATACGTTATTCGCCTGCAAAGCTGCCCAGCCGTCCCGAGGAAGCTGCCCCAGCCGCCGCCGCCGCCAAACCAAACCATGGGTTCCTGGCGTCAGTACACAGCGGGAAAGGCCGGCGCTCACAGCTCCTCGGACAAACTGATCATCTCAGCTGCTCATTTCAGATCATGTTACTTCCAGATGAGGATGGCTCGGCATTGCTGGAGCTGCAGAGCACTGCCCCCATCATCCACAACTGCGACCTCGGGTTCCACAGGTATGTAGTCTTTAAAAGCTGCACCGTGCACTGCACCACACACTGCACCACACTGCACCACACACTGCACCACACACTGCACCACACACTGCACCACACACAGCACCACCTGCACCACCGGCACCACCTGCACCACCTGCACCACCTGCACCACCTGCGCCTGCACTGCACTGCACTGCACTGC
>JAAGZN010000708.1 GCA_024206165.1 Bacteroidota bacterium | reverse complement strand
GCATTAGCTTTCCACCTTACCTTGTCTCGGGATCACACTAGGGTTGGCTGGGTTGGAGGACCACAGATGCAGGAACCAGCCCTTCGGGGCCATGGTACCTCCTGTTACAGCTGGGCCCCAGGACGGCCATTCTCTGGTGTGCAGTGAAGACACAGGGGAGGCCTATGAATGCTCCTCACTCTCCTTCAAACCAGCATTTGCCTGTCCAAGGTAGGGGAATTACGCCTCGCCAGCCTCATGGGCCACGGATAAAGAGTCCAGGCGGACGCACTCCCCTGATGGGACTTGTGGATGGCTGGCAGCCAGGAAAGGAGACTGGCATATCATAGGAGGAACTAGCTGCACCCAGCACCGAGTGTTTAAAAGGATCCTAATGGGAATTTAAGTGAATCTTATTTCACCACCCCATCTTGGAGCAACACCATAATAGGGTCACAATTGCTTTATCCTCCTGTCTTATAGTAAGGGAACTAGAATTGCAATGATACATTTGCATAAAAACAGTTACAAATCAAGTTGGGTCTATTGTCTAATTT
>JAAGZN010000707.1 GCA_024206165.1 Bacteroidota bacterium | reverse complement strand
CTCTGTTAAGTGTTCGTTGACTAAAACCTCAAAATCCCTATATTTATTTGTCATTTTTCATTACCTCATTTTCTAGTATTAAAAAATCAGTCCAATACATTTTTGCTTTTTCAATATCCTTTCGCTGAGTAGATTTATCACGACCAAGCAAAAGTAATATTATTTCATGTTCATGTTTTCCAAAATACACCCTTAATCCAGCTCCAAAATATAGTTTAAGCTCAAATATTCCATATTTTAAGTTTTTACAGTTAGAAAAATTGCCAACACTGACCGTATTTATACTTAAAAAAATTCTTTTAACAATGTTTCTATCTAGCTTTTTAAGCCATAAACTAAACGGCTCTTTCCCTTTGTCATCATGAAAGATTTTTACTTTATATTTCATCTTGTTATTATTGTATCCATAAAACTACAAAATATCAAGCTTTATTTTAAAAGTCCAACAGCTATTTTAAACTGGATAAACTCAGCATGTTTTAAAAAAAATTATATGCATAGCCTTTATCTGTTTTTTCAACTTTATTTTTTAAGTCTGATGAAGATATAATATATGCAATATCTTTCAGGTTTCCTATTTTAAAAGTTACTGAATGGTCGTATACTTTAGAATGATTAATGCATATCCTATACTCTTTTTCATAAGCAAACTTTTCAAACTTTTTAAATGGACCCATTTCTCCCTCATAAATTTTTTCATTAATATATTGAACTCTATCACAATAGTATTGAATGATTTCATCCTTTAAGACTTGCAAAAACCTTTTAAAAAATTCTTTTGGATTTAAAATTAATAATAAATATTTTCCATGCTCCAACATTTTTTTATCAAAAATTTTCTCACCTATTTCGTATTTGTCATCAGAGTATAAACCGAAAAAAGAAAATTTATGTGTATAGACATTCCTCATATAATTAGAACACTTTATTTTAACCTGAGTATTTTTTACAAGTTGCATATTTTTACCTGCAATATTAAATTT
Source organism: Bacteroidota bacterium (assembly GCA_024206165.1). Taxonomy (GTDB): domain Bacteria; phylum Bacteroidota; class Bacteroidia; order Cytophagales; family Amoebophilaceae; genus JAAGZN01. The sequence goes on along the minus strand of JAAGZN010000707.1, from coordinate 662 downwards.
TAGCATCTTATTTGACTGAGATAAATGTGTTATATTTTCATTTTTATCTTTTTTGACTTTATTTTCAGTATTTTCAAAATAATCTATAGTATTCATAAAAATAGCACCATTCTCATACATATCTTCAATTATTTTTTTCTCATGAAACTTTAGTAAAAATTGTAACTTTATATCCAATATATACTATCCTAACCTTTAGATTTATTTTTTTGAATAATAAAAATATCAACTATATTATTGTACCTATAAGACTACAAAATATTAAGCGTTATTTTAAAGTCCAACCGCTATTTTAAACTGGTTAAACTCTCTTTCCAAAACTTTTATTTCTGTATAATATTTAGTTCTAAATACATCCTCTTTCTGACCCCTTTTAGTCAAGAAAAAAATGGGAGAGTTTTATAAAGCAACTTTAAGTTCTTTATGATAATATTGATTAGGTGTTAAATAATTAAGGCTCTGATGTGGAAAATCATAATTATAATCATTTATCCAACGAGCTAAAGCTCTTTGAAATTCTATGGTATTATCCCAATCATTAGGATAAACTAAATCCTCCTTTAAAGTCCTAATTACACGCTCTGTATCCGCATTACCTTTTGGATTGTTATAAGTCGTGAAAATTTGTTTGATCCCTAAATATGCTGTCTCTTTCATAAACT
>JAAGZN010000706.1 GCA_024206165.1 Bacteroidota bacterium | reverse complement strand
CTTCCAGCTCATGTCGGGCGAGAAGAAACTGGATGTTATTATGCTCTTTGATAATTAATTTTGTATTATTATAAGTAATCTTATGTTACGTATTCCTTACTTCTATTGTCAAGCTCCTAGGTCTACTAGATAACAATAGGGATAACTTGACCTAGAGAGCTTACAATATAATCTTGGAGGCCACCACCCACCACCCACCACCACCCACCCACTAACTTTTAACCATGAAGGAGTGTACTTCTAACATACCTACCTACTAATAACCTCCTACCAACCTACTACTGACCTACTACTGGTACTTTTTAGTACTTTTTGGTACTTTTTGGTACTTTTTGATACTTTTTGGCCACTAGGGTACTAGGGTGGTACTAGGGTGGTACTTTTTGGTACTTTTTGGTACCAGGTGGAGGCCTCCCGAAACCAGGTGGAGGCCTCCCGTAACCAGGTGGAGGCCTCCCGAAACCAGGTGGAGGCCTCCCGAAACCAGGTGGAGGCCTCCCGAAACCAGGTGGAGGCCTCCCGAAGCCAGGTGGAGGCCTCCCG
>JAAGZN010000705.1 GCA_024206165.1 Bacteroidota bacterium | reverse complement strand
TTTTATTGGAATGTCAACAAAACGACAGGAGTAGGACTCGAACCAACGCCACCGAAGGGTCTGGTGCCAATCAATCGGTCATCCTGTCTTTATATTGTAACAGCGATTGCAAGCATGTGGATGGCTGATACTAACTACATGTGGGCCAAATTAGAGCAGCAAAAGTTTTTTTTACGAATGTCAAAAAACGACAAGAGTTGGACGCGAACCCACGCCCCCAAATCGACTGTTGCCTAAAACCGGCGCCTTAGACCTTTCGACCATCCTGCCTGTATACTCTAATATCAATGTCATGCATAAGGGTAGAAGATACTAACTGCAGGTGTGCATAATACAAGCAGCTATAGGTTTCATAGGAATGTCAACAAAATGACAGGAGTGGGACTCGAACCAACGCCAACGAAGTGTCAAATTGCTACAACAAGGCCTTCAACCCATTGGTCATCCTGTCTTTATATTGTAACATCGATTGCAAGCATTTGGATGGGTGATACTAAATACATGTGTGCAAAATTTAAGCAGCAATAGTTTTTAAAGGAGTGTAAAAAAAATGCCAGGAGTGGGACTCGAACCCACAACACCGAAGTGACTAGGGCTTAAAACCAGCGCCTTAGACCACTCGACTATCCGGCCTGTATACTGTTATATCAATGTCTTGCATAAGGGTTGCA
>JAAGZN010000704.1 GCA_024206165.1 Bacteroidota bacterium | reverse complement strand
GTCTGTGTCTGTCTGTCTGTGTCTGTCTGTCTGTGTCTGTCTGTCTGTGTCTGTCTGTCTGTGTCTGTCTGTCTGTGTCTGTCTGTCTGTGTCTGTCTGTCTGTGTCTGTCTGTCTGTGTCTGTCTGTCTGTGTCTTTCTGTCTGTGTCTGCCTGTCTGTCTGTCTGTCTGTCTCTCGCGTTCTTCCAGGACAAATTGTCTGCTGGAATCAGGATTGTCTGGCAGCCAGGCTGCCACGGCTGCCATGATTCTGGACCCCTGCCCAGCTCCTCCCCCACCTCCCACTCCGCCACATCCATGGACCTCTTCAGGCACCCACTCACTTCAGATAACTCTGCTGCCATCCTGGGTCCGTTTTTTTTGCAGCAATCCCCTCCCAACGGAGCGCAGTTGCCGCACACAGCTCTCGGCAGATTTTCCAACTTCAGTTATAAAATCCAGTTTTGACAGGCCCTTTCCTACAAGAAATGCTCAAAGTTTGATGGATTTAAGGTGACAAATTTTCATCAAGAATTGAGGAAGTTTTGATATCATAACTTATTTCTGATGAGAGAAGAACAAGACCCCAAAGGGGTCCAGATGCGTCATTCAGTGTCAGTGACGGCAGGACAGTGACGGCAGGACAGTGACGGCAGGACAGTGACGGCAGGACAGTGACAGCAGGACAGTGGCAGCAGGACAGTGACAGCAGGACAGTGACAGCAGGACAGTGACAGCAGGACAGTGACAGCAGGACCGTGACAGCAGGACAGTGACAGTAGGACAGTGGAGGGTTACTGTCCTGTCATACTGCCATCACTGTCCTACTGTCAATGTCCTGCTGTAAATGTCCTGCCATCACTGTCCTGCTGTCACTGTCCTGCTGTCACTGTTCTGCCGTCACTGTCCTGCTGTCACTGTCCTGCTGTTACTGTCCTGCCGTCACTGTCCTGCTGCCACTATCCTGCTGCCACTGTCC
>JAAGZN010000703.1 GCA_024206165.1 Bacteroidota bacterium | reverse complement strand
TTCATAGAACTTTCTTTGAAAACAGTGCCCATCAAGATTTCTTTACTAGGCATCAAAAATTAATAATTTACAAAAATCCCATGTTTGCCGCATAACTATCTTTACATAAGTTTGTAGAGGAGAAATTCAGCTTTCTGTTGATGTATAGGGTATATCTGAACTTTTTTACGTTTTTTTTGGGTTTGACATTTAGTACGAGAGCTGGGGATAGCCTTTTAGCAAAAGAAACTGGGTAATTCTCAAAAATACTTAAATTTGAATCTTTTGTACAAAAAAAACATAAAAAAGGCCAGACATAACATATATATCATAAGAAAGAGCAGATTTTCTTCTACAAGGCAGTATTAATATAGTTGTGCGGCAAAAACAATTTTCACTGATACACTAATTTGAATAACCTTAACAGAGAGAGCTGGGGATAGCCTTTAAGCAAAAAAACTGGGTAATTCTCAAAAATACTCAAATTTGAATCTTTTGTACAAAAAAAACATAAAAAAGGCCAGACATAACATATATATCATAAGAAAGAGCAGATTTTCTTCTACAAGGCAGTAT
>JAAGZN010000702.1 GCA_024206165.1 Bacteroidota bacterium | reverse complement strand
TTATAAAATATTATAGAAAAAATACAATCAGTATCTATCACTAATAAAATATGTTGATATAAAATGAGAAAACCTATTTTGATAATAAAAATTTGATGCTAAAATATTAAAAATTAAGAGTTTTCTATCAGGCACTATATATGTTGTATTTTGATATTTTTTTGTTTAATTCTAATGATTTAGTTAGAACTTTATTATTAAATAATACGCTCCAAAATACTATTGGATTATTATCCCAACATTTGGAATTTCTATAAACGATACAATCAATTTTTTTTATATAATTATTTGTAATAGTTTCATCCTTGTTTGCTAATTCTTCAATAAATTTTTTTCTTTCATCCTTTTGTATTTTTTCATAATTTTTGCCATATATTTTATTTAATGCCGGTAAAATAGAGTGAAAAGTATTATCTTCTATTTCATAAAAAAGTTGAATTTTTCTTTTATTTTTTTCTTTCAATTTTTTGAAAAACTTTTCATAATACTGTTTACTGGCAGATTTAGTATGTATACATCCTAATATTATTGGATGAATAAAATTTTGATTTTTAATAAAACAAGGCATTGTTAACTTAGTATAGTTATTTATAAATTCTGTATTTTAAAACTTCAAAATAATTTTTAAAATGAAGAATTATTTTGCGAAAAACCTTAAGACCTATTTTAAATTAACAATGCCTAAAACAATATGATCCAATTGATGATAATCCAGGAAAAGAAACTAAGGTATTATCATTTAAATATTTTTTATATGAAATTGCAATTTGTTTACAATGATAATTATTTTTAATACTTACTTCTTTTTCGTCTTTTTCTTCAAAGTTATCTTCATCACTATCACTAAGTAAGCCTTCAAAACTTATTTTTTGGGGATAATGACGGTTTTTATCTGATTTTGTATTAATAGAATTTTCTTCTCTTACCTTTAATTTATTTTTATTATGGCAAGCAATTATAAAGTATAGTATGATCAAGATATTTATTATAAATAAAAACTTGTTATTTAAATATGATATACTTTCTTTCTTTATTTTGTTAATGTTTGATTTTAGCTTTTGTATATTGTAATATATTTAGAAAATTATTATGCAAATTTAACTAAAATAAATCATATATACAAATAGTTATATTTGCATATATGAAATAAGCAATTAAATTGATGTTTTATTCATAAGTTTAAATTTTTCTTGAATTTTTTTTTATAAATAAAAAATAATAATTGGAATAATTAAAGAAATTAAAATATGGTATTTTATATATTATAGAGAGGTTTTTATATTTTAAATAATAAAATTTTAAAATATTAAGAAAAAATGGTACTTGATTACCAATTCAAAACATAACTAAAAATAAGAGGAGCAACAATAGTAGCATCAGATTCAATCATAAATTTTTTAGATTCTAAATTTAACTTTCCCCAAGTAATTTTCTCATTAGGAACAGCTCCAGAATAAGAACCATAACTAGTTGTAGAATCTGAAATTTGACAAAAATAAGACCATAATGGAACTTTTCCGTCATTTATATCTTGATTGATCAAAGGTACAACACAGATTGGAAAATCTCCAGCAATGCCTCCTCCAATTTGAAAAAAACCAATTTTTGAATCTTTTGAAGTAGTCTTATACCAATCAATTAAATGATTCATATAATTTAAACCATTTTTAACTATATCTAATGAAATATTATTTCTGTTATTATTATTAGCCACTAAAACGCTTCCTAAACTTGAATCTTCCCATCCAGGTACATATATAGGTAACTTTTTCTTATAAGCTGCTATTAACCATGATTCTTTTAAATCAATTTGTGCTTCATTATAAAAATCTTTGTTATCCAATACTTGATATAGAAATTCATGAGGAAAATATTTTTTCTTTTCTTTTTGTGCTTTTTGCCAAACGTCAATCACATATTTGCTAATTTTATTTATAGCTTCTTCTTCTGGAATACAAGTATCTGTTACTCTATTAAATTTTGTTTCATTTAATTTTAATTCTTGTTCGGGGGTTAAATCTTTATAGTTTGGAACTTTCTTATAACTTTTATTTGCAACAAGATTGAACAAATCTTCCTCTAAATTTGCTCCAGTACAAGAAATAGCATGAATCTTATCTTGTCTTATCATTTCAGCCAAAACTTTACCCAATTGAGCAGTACTCATAGCTCCTGCTAAAGTTATAAGCATCTTCCCTCCATTTTCAATATGATCACTGTAGGCCTTAGCAGCATCCTTTAATTCCCTAGCATTAAAATGAAGGTAATATTTGTCGATAAAATCTTTTATTATTAAATTCATATGTTTAGTTTTATATATAATCTAAGTATAAATATTTTAAATATCAAGATGTTTTTTTGCATTGTTTTTATATTTAGCTATTATATCTTTGAAAAATTTAATTAATTAATTTATAAAAATTATGTTAGCTTATTTTTGGGCATTGCTACCTAATTATAGATAAATAATTATTTCTTTTAGCAATTAATAGCCTTATAGAATATTCTAGCATTTTTACACATTTACTATAACACTTAGATTTTCTTCTCATTCTAGCTAAATAATGTCGGAATAAACTA
>JAAGZN010000701.1 GCA_024206165.1 Bacteroidota bacterium | reverse complement strand
GTGATAAATAGTATGGCTTCCTTTGCTATAATTTTCCATGTCACAAATGTAACATTTTACATTTAAAATAAGGAATTTAAAGGACTGAAGTCATTTTCCATCTGAAAGATGGAGGCTTTAACCAAATTTGAGACAGTAAATTGATGCAAAAAATGGCAAATAAATCAATAGATACAATATTTACAGATTATTATAAATCATATGAATCAGTAATACAAAAGTCCCAACATATTCAATCAAAAGCAGAAACATATACAATAGAGGGTTATAATAGTTTATTCCCCCATTTTTTAGCAAGAATGCGAAGAAAAGCAAAGTGCTATAGCAAAAGCACAAAAATGCTAGAATATTCTATTAAACTTTTAATGGCTAAATGGAATGGAGATATATCTATATTAAATTAATAATGCCAAAAATATAACTCAAACTATGGGATTGCTAAGAAATAATAAAAAAAAATTAATGAGCATTATTTTAGCATGAACAGACCCTGCATGTTTTGGGATTGGGTAAAAAAGACCTAAGTGACATTGGTAGCATCCTATTTAATATTTAGTGTATTTGTTTGCATAATACTATTAGTATTAAATTTTATAAATTATTTTTTTTGTATAAATTGTTTTTATATTACATTTACTCAGTGTTTAACTCTTAAAATTTGAAAATTATGTTGAAATTAGAAAAATTGATTATTATGATAAGTGTTATTTTTATAGCATCTTGTTCAAATATTTCGGGAATTTCAAAAATGAAAAAAACTATTAAATGTTTAAATCCAAAAAATTTACAGTTAGTTAAATTTGAGGAACCCTATACTGAGGCTTCAAATACAGATAAAAAGAAAACAAAGGAAACAAATGGTATAATTGATATAGATAGATATTATTTAGATATATCTAATGCAGTAAAAAATATGGTATTGTTAATTTAATATAGATATCTCTCCATTCCATTTAGCCATTAAAAGTTTAATAGAATACTCTAGCATTTCTGTACTTTTGCTATAGCATTTTGTTTTTCTTCGCATTCTTGCTAAAAAATGGCGGAATAAACT
>JAAGZN010000700.1 GCA_024206165.1 Bacteroidota bacterium | reverse complement strand
TTCTGAGGAAAATATAGGGACGATTAACTAATTTATTATATAGATTCATATCAGATTAATTTAATTTTTGATGCAATATAATAATTAAAGCTTAAATCAAGGATTTTTTATATCAATAAGGACTTTTGCAGCGCCTCCAATGAATATAATATAATTAAGATTGATTTAAATAAATTTTTAAGCTTGTTTTCTATTCATTTGAATTTATTTTATTAAGATCTCTTTATTATGACATCTTCATGACTTAATTTGAATTTTTCTTTTTAACAATTACATATCTATAATGATTTCCATTTATATATCTCATAAAAATCTTAGGGGTATTCATATTTTTAAAATATTCTTCCCAAGATCCCTCAAAAGCACTTTCTGGTTCCCCTAATAATTTGCCATTTTTTATTCCATACATGCTTGAATTTGAATGAATATTTAATAATAAAATCTTAAAATAACTGCAAAAATCTCGTAAATACATTGGTGACCCCCAACTATTTTCCAATGTTCTTAGCTCTTCTGTTTTTTTTATTCTATCATAAAATTTATCTAATCTGCCATTTACTTCAAAAATAGTTTTAGGTTGATCTGAATATCGTTTTTCAATCGATTCCTGAAATTTTTCAATTTTTTCCTCCATTTCATTTATATATTTTCTTTTCTCTAAAAAAGCATGGATCTTCCATGCTCTTGCAACTTCTTCAAATATAGTATCCTTGAGATAATTTTCTATAAAATTAAATTCAGCAGCCCATTGTATAAGTATCCATGCATCAATTAATACATTTGATATTTTCCTAACAAATTTTACAAGTATCTGATTTTTATCTAATTCTTTTAATATTCCTTCTTTATTTTTAATTTTTTCTAAAATTTTAATTGTTTCCATACAAATATCTTCTTCCTCTTTAGTAAGTTTAATTCCAAAAGCATATTTATTTAAATACTCTTGAAATGTTTTTACTTTATTGATAAAATCTTTATATTTTTTATCATCAAATAATACTTGAGATAAGAAAAGTGGAATAAAAGACCAAACCCAACAATTACCATCAGAAGGGGCATCATACTCTAAAAGGTCCCAATTATCAAAATCTAATTTCTGAGGATCATAATCTGATACTCTTTCTAATTTTCTGTTATAAATACCTGTATGAATTAAATTGATATCTTGATCAGTAAGTACTTCTTCGTCTTTTTCATGAAAATTTTTGCTTTTGTTATTTTCACTATTTAGGTTTCTTTTTCTATTATGAGATGAATTGTCCCCTTTTAATATTTTATTTTTTTCCGATGATTCTTTATTACTTTTTATATTACAACAAAAAAGTAATATTAACAGTAAATAACATATGTTTTTGAACTTCATTATATTTTTCTATCGATTATCTAATATTCAAAAAATTAATAGATAAAAATAAGAAAAATACGATACAAACTAAAATTGATTTTGTATTAAATATTAAAAACAAATTAAAAAAATTGTATAACAAATAGGAAGTATACTGATTTATCTCATTCAATTTAAGATAATATTGAGATCTATTTTGAATTCTTATTTTGAAACTTTCAAAGCCTAATTTTAGGTATTGTTAATTTAATATAGATATCTCTCCATTCCATTTAGCCATTAAAAGTTTAATAGAATACTCTAGCATTTCTGTACTTTTGCTATAGCATTTTGTTTTTCTTCGCATTCTTGCTAAAAAATGGCGGAATAAACTA
>JAAGZN010000699.1 GCA_024206165.1 Bacteroidota bacterium | reverse complement strand
TAGTTTATTCCGCCATTTTTTAGCAAGAATGCGAAGAAAAACAAAATGCTATAGCAAAAGTACAGAAATGCTAGAGTATTCTATTAAACTTTTAATGGCTAAATGGAATGGAGAGATATCTATATTAAATTAACAATGCCATACTTATTTATTGTGTATTCTCAAGATAAATAGAATGATTAATAAACAAACTTCTCTAGATCAAAGGAGAAAAGAATTTGGGATATTTTGCGAGAAAAAAGCTTGTTTATATTTATCAAATCATGATTATAAAATAGTTGAACAAAGATATAGATATAAAAAAGGAGAAATTGATATTATAGCTAAAAAACACAATTTATTAGTTTTTATTGAAGTTAAAGGAAGGAAAAATTCTAATTATGGTAATAGCGAATCCTTTGTTGATCAAACTAAAGAAAAGATTATAATAGAAACTGCTGAAGCATATATATTTTTAAATGATTGGAATGGAGATATAAGATTTGATATTATTGCAATTCAAGGAAAATTTAAGAATTATAAGTTATTACATTTTGAGGATGCTTTTTATTGATCTTTTCATTTACTAATTTATATAGATTTACTCTAAAAGATATTTTATATATTTACAAAAATTGAAATTTATATTGAATGAAAATTAAATATTTAGGACATTCCTCTTTTTTAATAGAAACAAATGGAAGCAAATTATTGTTTGATCCTTACATATCTTCAAATCCTTTTGCAAAAAATATTAATATAGATAAAATCGAAGCTGATTATATTTTTGTTTCACATGGACATCTCGATCATGTAGAAGATTTGGAACGCATATATAAAAATCAGAAAAAAGTCATTTTAATATCAGGATTTGAAATAACAAATTGGTATAAAGTAAACAAAGAATTTTCTAGATTACATCCTATGGGTCCAGGTAGTAAATGGAAATTTGATTTTGGAATTGTAAATTGTGTTTCAGAATGTCATTCTAATTCTTTACCCGATGGAACTTATGGTGGAATACCTTTGGGATTTGTTATAGAAAGTGAAAATAAAACTTTTTATTTTGCCGGAGATACTGGTCTTCATCAAAATATGAAACAAATTGGTGAATTTCATAAAATAGACTTTGCTTTACTCCCTATTGGTGGAAATTTTACTATGGATATTGATCAAGCTGTTGTTGCTGCCGATTATATAAAAACTGATAAAATTATTGGTATGCATTATGATACTGATTATATGATTAAAATAAATCATAAAACTGCTTTGGAAACTGCTGAAAAATATAAAAAAAAATTAATTTTAATGAAAATAGGTAGCGAATTGATTCTTTGATTTCAAGATATTTTTCTTTTCGTTATGTTGAGCGAAGAAAAATATTTTTTTAAATTTAATATAATATTTTTGTAATAGATCCTTCACTTCTTTCAGGATGACATGGATTTTCTTTTTGTCATATTGAGCGAAGCGAAATATCTTTTTTAAATTTAATATAATATTTTTGTAATAGATCCTTCATTTCTTTCAAGATGACATAAGCTTTTTAGTTATTTTTAATAGAATATTTATAAATATTTCATAACTTATTCCAATGAATTGTAAAAAAGAAATAGAAGATAATTTAATTTTAATAGAAATAGGAAAAATTGCAGACAGTATAAATTTAGAATGTTATGTAATAGGAGGTTATGTGAGAGATTTATTCTTAGGTATAAAATCTAAAGATATTGATATTGTTTGCATTGGAAGTGGTATTGGGTTAGCTAAAGAAGTATCAAAACAATTACGTGGACATTCTGAAATCACCATTTATAAAAATTTTGGTACTGCTCAGATAAAATATGATAATTGGGAAATAGAATTTGTTGGTGCTAGAAAAGAATCTTATAATAGAAACTCTAGAAATCCTATAGTTGAAAATGGGACTTTAGAAGATGATCAAAATAGAAGAGATTTTACTATCAATGCCTTAGCAATTGCTTTAAATAAAAATAATTTTGGAAACTTATTAGATCCTTTTGATGGATTAAATGATTTAAAAGAAAAAGTTATTAAGACTCCTTTAGCGCCAGATCAAACTTTTTCTGATGATCCTCTTAGAATTTTGAGAGCAATAAGATTTGCTACTCGCTTAGGTTTTAATATTGAAAAAGATGTTTTTAATTCTATTTGTAATAATATTGAAAGATTAAAAATTGTTTCTAAAGAAAGGATAATAAAAGAAATAAACTTCACTATTCTCACAAAACAGCCTTCTCGTGGATTTCTTCTTTATTTAAAATCAGGAATTTTAGAAATTTTTTTACCAGAATTATATAACCTTCAAGGTAGAGAAATTAGAGATGGTCATTCTCATAAAGATAATTTCTTCCATACTTTACAAGTTTTAGATAATGTTGCAGAGGTTTCTGATAATCTTTGGTTAAGATGGGCTGCCATTTTACATGATATTGCTAAACCGAAGACTAAAAAGTTTGATCAAAATATTGGTTTTTCTTTTCATGGGCATGAAGAACTTGGAGCTAAGATGATTCCAAAAATTTTTAGAAGATTAAAATTACCTTTGGGTAAAGAAATGGAATATGTTAAAAAGTTGGTAAGATTACATTTGAGACCAATAGCTTTAGTCAATGATGTTGTTACGGATTCTGCTCTTAGAAGATTGTTATATGAAGCTGGAGATGATATCAATGATTTAATGTTATTATGCAAAGCTGATGTCACTTCTAAAAATATGGAATTAGCTAAAAGATATTTAAATAATTTGGAAAATGTAGAAACTAAATTAAAAGAAGTTGAAGCTCGTGATCATATAAGAAATATGAAACTTGTTATAACTGGAGAAATTATTATGAATACTTTTAATTTAAAACCTTCTAAAACTGTTGGAGATATAAAAGATAAAATTAAAGAAGCTATTTTAGATGGAATCATAAATAATGAGTATGATCAAGCTTTTAATTATATGCTTAAAATTGGAAAAGAAATAATTGGTTGATTTTTAATATAAATCTGAATAATCTAAAAAACTTTGTCATACTGAATGAAATGAAGTATCTAATTCATTTAATATTAAGTCTAAAAATAGATGTTTCGCTTCGCTCAACATGACAATATAAAAATATAGCTTAATTTAAATTGATAACTATTTTTCAGAATTTATATATAAAAATTAACACAATGAGGGAAATTAAAAAATATTATGTAGTTTCAAGTTTGTAAATTTAAATCAGATCTATCTAATGAAAAGTTTTTTAAAAAGATATATAGTGCCTGATAGAAAACTCTTAATTTTTAATATTTTAGCATCAAATTTTTATTATCAAAATAGGTTTTCTCATTTTATATCAACATATTTTATTAGTGATAGATGCCGATTGTATTTTTTCTATAATATTTTAT
>JAAGZN010000698.1 GCA_024206165.1 Bacteroidota bacterium | reverse complement strand
GGCTGGTTTCAATAATAATTCAATTTCGATTATAGTTAAAGTTGAATTGGGGTTGAGCACATTAGAATTTCAGGTAGTTCACTTACACATTTGCTATTTTGGTCAAGTTCACTTTTGCCCAGGTACTTGCATACTCGCATACTCACCCTGAACGGGGGGACCCGGCCCCCCCAGATGAATTTGCCAGGAAATAATTGTCACACCCAGGTTATTGCTCAATTTTCATCACACCCAGGTCAGTGCTCAATTTTTGTCACACCCAGGTCACTGCTAAATTTTCGTCACACCCAGGTCAGTGCTCAATTTTCGTCACACCCAGGTCCGTGCTCAATTTTCGTCACACCCAGGTTAGTGCTCATTTTTCCTCACACCCAGAACAGTGCTTAATTTTCGTCGCACCCAGGACAGTGCTCAATTTTCGTCACATCCAGGTCAGTGCTCAATTTTCGTCACACCCAGGTCAGTGCTCAATTTTCGTCACACCCAGGTCAGTGCTCAATTTTCGTCACACCCAGGTCAGTGCTCAATTTTCGTCACAGCCAG
>JAAGZN010000697.1 GCA_024206165.1 Bacteroidota bacterium | reverse complement strand
CTCTGTTAAGTGTTCGTTGACTAAAACCTCAAAATCCCTATATTTATTTGTCATTTTTCATTACCTCATTTTCTAGTATTAAAAAATCAGTCCAATACATTTTTGCTTTTTCAATATCCTTTCGCTGAGTAGATTTATCACCACCAACTTTGACCTTAGATTCTTTTAATTCTTCATAAATTCTGAGACCGCCATAAAAAGGACAATCTTCATAAATATCTTCAATCAAAAGCATTGTTGCTTTTTCTTGATAATAATAACTGCTCCTCGGCAAATTCAAAATATCACACTGTTGCCCAACGCAAATAATTTCATTTTTAGTAATTAATTTTCTTTTAGCTGTCAAATCCAACTTCCCTAGATTTTTTTTTAGCCCAGTCTAGCTGACTGGTTAATTTTCCTATTTGTTTATAAAGTTCATCTTTGTCTGACGATAAACCTTTTATTTTTTCTCGATATTGAGAAATACCTTTTACTGGATTAACTGCAAGCTGTATATTTTCTAAAAATTGTTTTTTCCAGTCACGAATCGTAATTTTATGGCCCCCATAAATCGAACTGATTTCCGCTAAAGTTTTTTCTTCTTTTAAGACCTCAAAAATCACTTTTATTTTGAACTCATCTGAATATTTCGTTTTTCTTCCCATTAAAACCTCCAATTTTGTTTATTGTCGCATTTTAAAGGGATGGTAAAAGCTCAAATTTTGTGTCCAAGTATACTGTACCCCATTAAGAAATTTATAAAAAGTGAGAATATTAATATAATAAAATCACTTAAATTAATGGAGGTCCTTTTAAAAAAATGAAAAATAATTACTCCTCTCAAGACAAATTTAATATTGTGCTAGAAGCACT
>JAAGZN010000696.1 GCA_024206165.1 Bacteroidota bacterium | reverse complement strand
TGGATAATGGTAAAAGATTCCATGTGCAGATTTTCAAATTAAAGGAAACAATACTTTGTATAGGAAGTCACCAAAATGACAGGAGTGGGTATCGAACCCACGGTACTGAAGTGACTGGTGCCTTAAACCAGCGCCTCATACCACATGGCCATCTTGGCTGTATGTTATGAGGTCAATAGCATGAATAATTGCAGATAATACCATGTGCAGCTGTACAAAATAAAGGAAACAATATTTTCTTTAGGAATGTCAACAAGATGACAATAGTAGGACTCGATCCCACGCCACCAAAGTGACTGGTGCCGAAAACCAGTAGTTCATTCCACTAAACCATCCTGCCTGTATGTTTTGAGGTCAATAGCATTGATGATGGTAGAAGATACCATGTGCAGGTGTTGGAAATAAGGGAAACAATACTTCGTATAAGAATGTCAACAAACTGACAGGAGTGGGACTGGTACCCACGCCATCGAAGTGTCTAGTGCCCTAAACCAGCACCTTAGACCAATCGGCCATCCTGCCTGTATGTTGTG
>JAAGZN010000695.1 GCA_024206165.1 Bacteroidota bacterium | reverse complement strand
GTTCTGTCCATGGGAACAGCCTAGAACTTATTACACCGAGGGTTTCTTATAGTTCTCCGTGAAACCTAGTGAAAACTTAGTCCTGCAATAATACTTCACCTCAATTTCATATAAAGAACGCCTTTCCCATGGAATAAGACGATTCCGTTTGCTCTAAAATGTTGTTAGCCTACGATTTTCAACAGTTTTGTCCATGGGAGCAGCCTAAAATTTATTACACTGCTGGTTTCTAATAGTTCCTCATGAAACTTAGTGAAAACTCATCCCCGCAATAACAGTTCACCTCAATTTCTTATGAAGTACGCATTTCCCATTGAATAAAACGATTGTGTTTGCTCTAAAACGTTGTAAACTAACGTATTACAACAGTTCTGTCCATGGGAACAGCGTAGAACTTATTATTACAACGGTTTCTTATAGTTCCCCATGAAACTTAGTGAAATCTTAGCCCCGAAATAAGAGTTCACCTCAATTTCTTATAAAGTACGCATTTCCCATTGAATAAAACGATTGTGTTTGCTCTAAAATGTTGTAAACTAACG
>JAAGZN010000694.1 GCA_024206165.1 Bacteroidota bacterium | reverse complement strand
TCTGCGATGTAGTTGTCACGCTCTTCGCTTGTGCCGAAGTTGTACCAACCACCTCGGATCGATGCAGAAGTGTTCTGACCATAGTAGGTCCACGGTCCCTTGTTGCCAGAGTGGAACCAGTGACTTTGCAGGTAGCCCCAGTGTGCCGAGTTGGCAACACCGTCACAGAACCTGCTTGGGTCTGCATAGCTGTCTGCACCGTACTCGACATCACCGTCAACCTGAACAAGACCAAAGCCCATCGAATCTGTTACGCGGATATCGAAGGTAAAGTATTCGCCAGCTTGGTCGATAGTATCGCTTGAGAGCCATCCACACTTATTGTAGTGCGATGCACTTGATGCAAGGATGTCGTCGCCAACTGGGTTAATCGCATTGTCACCAACTGAGTTGCCGCTGGCGAGCGTGCCGCCAACATCTGCAATCATGGTTGCGTATGGGTCAGTGATCACCACGCTCTCGAATGCACCAACAGTGAACAATTCGTTCAGTGCGTTGACAACATCGTTTGGCCCACCAGAGATGAAGTCCCCATTGATCTGTAGGTTCTCGTGTGGGCAGTCTTCGTAGTGGACGATAGCGTTGCCGCTGTGGTCTGCCGACAGGATGTCAACCAATCCATCTGGACCGAGGACAGCCTTCAGTGTGTTCACACCGAAGTTCTCGCCATTGTCAACCATGATGGTTGTGCTTGTTGCATCTAGAACGAAGTTAGGATGCTCATCCAGTGCAGGACGAACAGCACCGCCAGCCGAGTAGTTAGATGCTTGCTGATTGATGTACTCAGCAACCTCTGCAACACTGTACCCAAGGTCATCGACAAGGTTCTCGCCAGCTTGGTTCTGTACACGTGTAGCCTTCAGCCTGCGGAACAACTTGCGGAATGTAACACCATCACGCTCAACACGGTCTGTACGCTGGATGACAACACGATCTGTCTCGTCTGCCTTAACCGTTGCAATGATCGTTCCAAGGAACTTTGGCTCGACTGTTGAGCCGTCGAAGAAGATACAACCTTTGTTGCTGTCTCCGTAGATTTGTATTTTAGCCATCAAATGATTCCTCTAGGATTGAATGTACCAAGTGAGTGCCCGCATACGCAGCGTGCCTTCAACTGTTGAACGGACTTGGAAGCGGCACTTACCTGCATCGCCTACGCCATTGGTGTCAATCGTGTCACCAACGAAGAAGGAGAGCATAGGCTCTGCATCGTACTCGACATCTGCACCGTTATTCATGTTCAACGACACATCTGCAATAGGGAACTGGTCGCTAGGAGTAGTTCCGCTGTGTCGATCAAACAACAGTCTCGTCTCCAGTTGTGCTTCATCAACATCCGGCTCGAATGTGAGCGATGCACGGAAGTTTACGGAAGCACGGGTTGTCAATCCTTCGATTAAGAAGATCACAGGATCTGCGGGTGTACCAGCACCAGTGTGACCAACAGCATTGGCCGCCTTCATGAGTGAAGGCCTGTTATCGAAGTTGCCCAGTGCATCAACATCGAAGTTAATATCAACCCAGTTGTCCACATCATCTTCATCGATCTCTGTGACGGTTGGCACAGCACCCGTGAAGTAGAAGTTTGTGAGCAGGCCGTAGTAGCCTTGGATGTCGTCTGCAACCAAGTTGCTGATCGCATCGTTGTCCACGCTCGTGTACTCGGTGCCATTATGAATGAGCACATGACCATCCTGTCCAGAAGGAAGGTGACCATCGCCATGAGTGGCAGGCACAGGTGCCGACCTATAGGTCAGCTTCTTGAGCAGTAAGCCGCCGGAGCTTCTGACATCCAAGATGTAGATATTGCCGCCAAGGCTATCC
>JAAGZN010000693.1 GCA_024206165.1 Bacteroidota bacterium | reverse complement strand
ACAACAGTTCTGTCCATGGGAACAGCCTGACACTTATTACACCGAGGGTTTCTTATAGTTCCCCATGAAACTTAAGGAAACTTAGCCCCGCAATAAGAGTTCACCTCAATTTCTTATAAAGTAGGCCTTTCGCATGGAATAAAACGATTTTGTTTGCTCTTAAACGTTGTAAACAAACGTATTACAACAGTTCTGTCCATTGGAACAGCGTAGAACTTTTGATACCGAGGGTTTCTTATAGTTCCCCATGAAACTTAGTGAAAACTTACCTCTGCAATTAGAGTTCACCTAAATTTCGAATTAAGTACGCCTTTGGCATAGACAAAACGATTCTGTTTAGTCTAAAAGCTTGTAAACAAACGTATTACAACAGTTCTGTCCATTGGAACAGCCTAGAACTTTTTACACCGAGGGTTTCTTTTAGTTCCCCATGGAACTTAGTGCAAACTTAGCCCTGCAATAAGAGTTCTCCTCAATTTCTTATAAAGTACGCCTTTCGCATGGAATAAAACGATTCCGTTTGCTCTAACACTTTGTAAACAAACGTATTACAACAGTTCTGTCCATGGGAACAGCCTAGAACTTATTACTTCAAGGGTTTCTTATAGTTTAGCATGAAACTTAGTGAAAACATAGCCCCGCAATAGGAGTTCACCTAAAAAACTTATAAAGTACGCAATTCCAATGGAATAAAACGATTCTGTTTGCTCTAAAACATTGTAAACAAACCTATTGAAACAGTTCTGTCCATGGGAAAAGCCTAGAACATATTACACCGAGGATTTTTTATAGTTCCCCGTGAAACTT
>JAAGZN010000692.1 GCA_024206165.1 Bacteroidota bacterium | reverse complement strand
GAAACACGGGATTGAACCATGGACCTTCAGATCTTCAGTCTGACGCTCTCCCAGCTGAGCTTTTTCGGCTGTATCTTTTGACATAATGGTTATTCATTTCTACTATACCATTTACCTCTCTAAGTACTTTCAGAGATTGAACAAAATCAGCTCTCATACTGAAACACGGGATTGAACCATGGACCTTCAGATCTTCAGTCTGACGCTCTCCCAACTGAGCTATTTCGGCTGTATCTTTCGATCTAATATTTATCGAATTGAACAATACCATTAACCTCTCTAAGTACTTTCAGAGATTGAACAAAACCAGCTCTCATGCCGTAACACAGGATTTAACCATGGACCTTCAGATCTTTAGGCTGACGCTCTCCCAGCTTAGCTATTTCGGCTGTATCTTTTGATCTAATGGTTATTCATTTCTACTATACCATTTACCTCTCTAAGTACTTTCAGAGATTGAACAAAACCAGCTCTGATGCCGAACCACGGCGTTGAACCATGGACCTTCAGATCTTCAGTCTGACACTCTCCCAGCTGAGCTATTTCGGCTGTATCTTTTGACATAATGGTCATTCATTTCTACTATACCATTTACCTCTCCAAGTACTTTCAGTGTTTGAACAAAACCAACACCCATGCCGTCACACTGGCTTTAAACATGAACCTTCAGATCTTTAG
>JAAGZN010000691.1 GCA_024206165.1 Bacteroidota bacterium | reverse complement strand
CCCGTCACATTTAGCCAACTGGACAGCCATATTTACCCCTGGCATCAATTGGGTCATATTAACAATCGTCCCGTCACATTTAGCCAGCTGGACAGCCATATTTACCCCTGCCATCAATAGGGTCATATTAGCCATCGTCCTGTCACATTTAGCCAACTGTACAGCCCTATTTACCCTTGACATCAATAGGGTCATATTAGAAATCCTTCCGTCATATTTAGCCAACTTTACAGCCATATTTACCCCTGGCATCAATTTTGTCACATTAGCCATCGTCCCGTCACTTTTAGCCAACTGGACAGCCATATTTACCCCTTGCATCAATTGGGTCATATTAGCCATCGTCCCGTCACATTTAGCCAACTGGACAGCCATATTTACCCCTGGTATCAATTGGGTCATATTTTCCATCGTCTAGTCATATTTAGCCAACTGGACAGCCATATCTACCTCAGGCATCAATTCGGTCATATTAGCCATTGTTCCTTCACATTTAGCCAACTGGACAGCCATATTTACTCCTGGCATCAATTTGGTCATATTAGCCATCGTTCCGTCACATTTAGCCAACTGTACAGCCATATTTAACCCTGGCGACAATTTGGTCATATTAGCCATCGTTCCGTCACATTTAGCCAACTAAACAGCCAT
>JAAGZN010000690.1 GCA_024206165.1 Bacteroidota bacterium | reverse complement strand
TCTTTCCATCGATAAAACTGAGACTGAGAGATGTTATACTTATAACATAGTTTAGAAATTTCAATTTTACCACTAAGTGCTTCTAGCACAATATTAAATTTGTCTTGAGAGGAGTAATTATTTTTCATTTTTTTAAAAGGAGCTCCATTAATTTAAGTGATTTTATTATATTAATATTCTCACTTTTTATAAATTTCTTAATGGGGGACAGTATATCAGATATAGTGTTTTAAAAAATCTAAAGCAATGATTTAACTAATAATCTTATCTAGAGTTGAGCTTAATTTATATTTTTTATGGATCAAGTTGAGAATTGAATGTATTATATTCTAAATTTTCAAATAGAATAAAAAATCCCATACTAGCTATCAATAAACTAACCAGACATGCAAGTAAATACCCAATTCCTAAAAATATAAAATCAATTCTGTTCAATATATATGTAAGAACTCCATTTAATACCATAAAAGCAAGAGATGAATACATCGCTAATTTTCTAAAATCAAAATATAAAACTATCATTATAGCAACTAAAAAGAGAGCATGGATGAAAGCTGCAAGAAGAGTGATTCTAAATAAAGGAATTTGTAAGGGTTGGAGCCTTACTAACTTAATAATACTTGGAGCAAATAATATAAACAAAACAGTAATCATTCCTTGATATAAAACTATCCCTTTAAACCCTTTTGAGATTATTCCCATCATATTATCTTTTGTTTTTTTTATTGTATTCAGGTTACCGTTTAGCAGGATATCTATATAAAATATATGATATACTTTAAAAAAGTTATTCTCTATATGCATGATAAAGAAAGCTAAAGTAGGGATAATAGAAATGTATGCAATGAATACAACACTGTCGTATAAATTAAATACAGAAATAGTTGGAGGGATTATTACTTCTGAAAATTCAGCTGTTTGCCAGAGGACTAATTTATCAATCCATACTCCTATATTATAAAACAATCCAGCTATACTAAGAACCCAATACTTTTTTATGGAGTTCAAAAATGACCAGTCAAATATCGTTGAAGAATGGAATTCCTTAAATAAGGTAGATGAAAGATTAATAAGTATCCATAAATTCCCAATGAGATATCCTATAAAGTATCCTTCTATGCCAATCAACCTAGATAAGCTAACTGAGAGTATGACAATTATAAAAAGACTGTAAAGATATGTTTTTGTTATTATATTAAAGTTTTTTAATGCTGTTAAAAATATCATTTGTATCCAAAGAGCACTCACTACCAAATAAATCATGCAGGCAAGTATCTTAATTATTAATGTGATTTCTAAAAACCCAAAATATAAAAATCCTATTATTGTTTGAATAATCAATATAAAAATCATACTAGAGATTAGCGTTGGAGCTAAAGAGTTATTTTTATCTTTATAGAGGTTATCAGATATGTGTCTTGTTAAAGAATGATATAAAAACCCAAAGGACATTAAAGAAATTGCAAAAATATGGATTAATATTCCTCTAAATTCTAAAAAAGAATTCGAGGAAAGTGCTTTAGGTTTAAAAAACTGCAGAAACAGCACAGTTAAAATACTTAAAAGCCAAGGACCTGCTACTATTACTCCTGAGTGTAGATATGAGTTTACAGATGCAGTCCAGGTACCTTTTTGAGATAGTTTTTCTAATTGGAAACCAATGCCTGCCATCTAATTTACCTCTGTTATTGCATTTTGATACACATGTCTATAAGAGGCTATCATATTATGTTTTAAATAATATTCTTTAACCCTTTTTATAGCATTTCTAGAAAATTCAGCATATAAATTTTTGTTATTATATAGTTTTATAATTGATTTTGCCGTATCATATTCATTATTGATTTCTGTAATAATACCACTTCTTCCGATTGCCTTATCCTCTTTATTCCCGCCTTCAAGAAGAGCCTTGCAATCTCCAACATCCGTAGAGACGACAGGGATACCATATGCTTGTGCTTCCAAGATAACTAAAGGCTGCCCTTCACTAATACTTGTTAACACTAGAACATCTATTTTAGGATAATAGTCTTTAAGATTAACTTTACCTTTAAAAGAAATAATATTATTTAAGTTTTCTAAAGCTACTAATTTTTCACATTCTTTAAAGTATTCCTTATCTTCATCATATGGTCCTAAAATATTTATTTCGAAGGTATCTTTAGCTAGAGTTTTATTAATTATAGCACTTGCTCTTATAAAGGTTTTAATATTTTTGATAGGAACAATTCTGCCTACAAAACAAATATTAAACTTTTCTGTTTTGTATTTTTTATGCTCTGCAGGCATTTTAACTGAATTTGTGATAACAGATGTTTTTCTGTTCTCTGCCCCTTCTTGAAGTTGAATTTTTCTATTAGATTCACATATAGAAATAATTTCATCTGCGTGGGAATAAGAAATATTGCTTAAGAAAACAAAAAATTTGATCCACATCTCTTTTATCCCATCTTCTCTATTAGAAACGGTTACTTTCTTATTAAATATAGAGTATATCCAAGAAGAATTAAGTATATCGATCTTTCTTTCTCTTGTATAGATACCATGCTCTGTTAATATAAATGGTTTTTTATATATAATTTTTGCTATTACTCCTATAAGTCCAGCATAGCCGGTTGCCACGCTATGATAAACTTCTGAGACTGGTATTTGTATTCTTAATATTGATAAAAATTTAATAAAAATCATATGCCATGACCAAACAAATTTATTAAAAGGATAGTCATGGAAATTTTTGTTATAAAAATTAATCATAAAATTCCAACTTTTTTTAGAGTACAATAAATTATAAATACTTCTAAACCCCTTTTTATTATCTCTTAAAATATTTATTAATTCTTCTAGCTTAACCGGAGTTTCATCAAATATGCTTTCAATAAATTGAAAAAATATTTGATGTTCTTCATCTGAAAATCCTCTTGTTTTTTTCTTATTTGGAGTATAGTCAAACAAAAAAAATTCCTTCAACTCTACAACATTACTGGGAACCGGATAGTTTAATGTATGTGTTTGGCTGCTGTATGCACCAAGATAAATCAAAGAAAATGAAATATCATTTATATTTTTTATTATATCATAGACCCATGATGATACCCCACCTGCAACATAGGGATAGGTCGACTCTAATATTAAACAAACATCTGACATAATTTCTTCCTTTCTAGTTCTGTAATACTTGAGATTAATATATTGTAATTATTTCTGTTAAACTTTTGTAAAATTAATAATATCATTGACTTTAATCTAATATTATTACTATCTACCTTTTTTATTTTTTTAAAAATATTTAACAATATAGAGATGAACTCTTGATCTAGTTTATAAGTAGGGTTTAAATTATATAATGGAAATATTGCTAACTCTATTGTTAAAAGGTGAGTATTGATATCTAGCTGCAGAACCTTTTTTATTAAATGGATATTTTTATAAGTCAGGTTTTGGATAAACCCCGTCAAAGCTGCCGTAGACAATGGGTTTGTTTCTTTGAGTATCTCTGACATTAAAAAATCATTAGACTCTGTCGTATTTATATTTACTATAGAAGTTAAAATAAATAATTTTTCTTTTAAAAAAGAGCTTCTTTGAAACTTGTTTTTTATAATCTGGAATACATTAAAATTATGGTAGGTGCTAATTATATCTAAAATAATAAGATTATCTGAATGCTTAATCAGCCATTTAAGCATATCATTTGATTTTACCTTTTTAAACATTGCGATTATTGCTATTTTTATTGAGGGATTATCTGTGTTTAAAAATGTCTTCATAAAAAAATAAAAAAGTTTTTTTCGTTTTATAAACCTTATTTTATTAATTATAAATATTTTTAAAATAGGCTCTTTTTCAGAAATGAATATTTTAAGAAAATAAGAATCATATTTAGGATTTCTTATATTCAGAATAATAGAATACACGATTTCCCTTATTTCTTTATTTGTATGTAAAATATACTTTTCTAGAAAAGGTAATGCGGCTATTGGATTTTTGAAACAATTTTTTAAAATATTTTTTTGTAACTTTATATCTTCAGTTTTTTCCATTATTATTTCAGATATCTCTAATATTTTAAGCACTTCAAAAACGGATAAGTGTTTGATCAAAAAATGAAAATATTTAGAGGAAGGAGAAGAAAAAAGAGCTATTTTTTTTAACATTGGGAGCACCAAGTTATTATCCATTAATTTAAGATATTCGTTTTTCAAAGCAAATATCACATATTCTTCTATTTGAGAGTTTAATGCTTTTAAAATTATATCATCTTTTCTTGAGTTGCTAAGGTTTTTAAAGTTAGCAAAGGCTTGTTTCCTAATATATTGATCTTCCTGCATAAAAAATCTTAAAAACTGAGATTGAGAGGCATTTGTATCTATTAAAGATATGAATTTAAACATCCAGTGTAAGTTATGTTTATTTTTTTCTATAAAAATATTACACAAAATCTCAATATCTATCTTAGATTTATAATCAAAAAGTTCCTTAAAGTAGACTTCTTTATCTTTGTTATCTCTATTAAAATCTAGAAGGATATCGATAATATGATCTATATTTTTATTCAAATGCTTCTCTCCAAATATCAAAAGTAGCTATATTGTTTTTCTTTCTTAATTTTGAGATATATAACTCAGTATTTTTATAATCTTTAAGTTTAAAAAATATTTCTGCTATCATGATTAAAATATTCTCACTTATATCTTGGGTATTCCCTATCTTATCTATCGTATTTTTGGCCTCATCAAATAATTCAAGTTCCATCAAAAGATATAAATAAATACCCAGTAGCTCGCTATCAGCATATTTATCATCTATTTTTTCTATCAGATCTAAAACCTCTTTTAAATAATCTACCCTAACTGTTCCTTGGATAAGCCCTGAGTTAAGGTAATCTTGAACTGCTTTCACAAAGTAAAAAAGGTTATGAATATTATAATCATCTCTTAATATCTCATTTTTATTTTGGATGCTAGAATTTAATTTTTCATCTATTTTTAAAAGTGCCGCTGCTGCATACAGTTTTTCTTCGTGCGAATTAGATTTAATACATTTTTTTAATAATGGAACAGTCAAGCTTGCAGGTAGTTTATTATTGGACAACTTTGATATTACTTTTAACTTCATTTGCGGATCTTTTCCATTAAGGATATTATAAAAACTATCAAAATCTAGTTCTTTTTTTATATTTAATGTTTCCTTTTCTTGTAAGTCTTCTATATCTTTTTTTGTGATGCGTTTTTTATCAAAAATATCAGCCCTTTCAATATTTTTATTATGAAATTGAGATTTTCTAATAAAAAGAGAAATAAAAGAACCAAAAAATGGGAAAAATGCTATTAATGTCATTTTAAATAGATAAAGATATTTTTCATATTCACTGCATTTTTTAAAATTAAAAATTAAGGTTAAGATACAGATTAGATGGATAGAAAGCATGAGGTAAATATAAGGAAAAGCTAACGGGAGAAATATTAATTCTAATAAATATACCTGTGTTATTGCTAAAGTTACGAGAGTTATTTTTTTCATAATAAGTTCACAACCTTTATAATAAGATTAATTGTGTTTAGATTAATATTAGTAAATTTTTTAAAAGACATTTTTTCTATTTCTAAGATTTCTGTAAGTTTTCCTGAATGATTATAAATAGGAAATAATGCAAGATTATTTTTTTCCAAACAATTATATATAAGGTATTCTTTTTTTTCCAATAATACTAAATGAGTATCCTTTTGAAAAGAAAGGATATTATTTTCGCCTATATTTGCCAATATTTTATAAGGAGAGCTAGTAATAGAATAGATGCATGCTTTTTCTACCTCATAGAAATTAGATAGGAAACTCAAAAGATTCTTTTTCATATCTATAGGATCCTTTATCCTCGCTAACTTATGTATTTCCTGAAAAATACTAAAAAAATCTTTACTCCCAATTATTCTTTTTTCCAACTCATCTATTATTACTTTCGCATCTTTTACTTCTTTAACTAAACTATTATTTTGGCTAGAGACCGTATTCAGAGCAAGAGCTATTTCTTTTTCTTTCTCAATATATTTTTGTCTAATTATTCCTAGCATCATGGACACTAAAATAAAAAAAATAGGGATTATAATGTTTTGTCCCTCTATTATTTTATCTATTTCCCCTTTACTTAAATCATTAAAATCAAGCTGCCATATTAGCAGATTAAGAGTAACAATAACCGAGGACATTAATCCGGGGAAAAAACCATACCTTGAAGAAATTAAAAGAATAACGAACCAAAAAGGATTAAAAAATAAATGGATAAAGCCTGGATTAGCTGGAGCTAAAATAAGATTAATTATATTAAGGAACAGAAGCATAAAAATAATTTCATTTATAAATTTATTTTTATTTGTTTTCATTTTTATCATAAATCAGTCCTCCTTTACTGAATTTACTATTGCTACTATTTTCTGTTTCCATTTAAAAGGAGAACTGTATTGAATTAAAAAATGCGTGTTATATTTTTCTATTTCTTTAAGTATATCCAATTTAGGAATTATATGTGAAATAAATAGAATTTTGAGTTTATGGTGAAACTTAATAATATCAGTGTAATCATGTTCTATACCGCTAATACTAGAGATCAAAATATCAAAATCAT
This sequence comes from Bacteroidota bacterium, assembly GCA_024206165.1. Lineage (GTDB taxonomy): Bacteria > Bacteroidota > Bacteroidia > Cytophagales > Amoebophilaceae > JAAGZN01. Next base: position 5,060 of record JAAGZN010000690.1, on the reverse strand, counting down.
CATGATTTTTTATAGCTGCAAATAAGTCCGTTAATTTTGTTACTAACTCTACCTGAAAATCATACAACTCTAAGTATAGTTTAAATTCTTTAGCAAAATTAGTTGCAGGACAAAAGAATAATATCTTAATATTCATAAATATACCTTTATATTTAATGAAACCTTAGAATCTTTACCTTGGTAATTAGTAAGGCTATCTCCGCTACTTGTTTCATAAAGTAAGAATGCTTTAAGATTATTTTTGAACCAATATTCATAATTAATACTCATGTAGTAAGACAAAAAATTTTTTGATATATGACTATTCTGGCTATAGCCTATATCAATCTTAGATTTCTTAGTTATTAGCCAAGAAAGATAGTTTTGTATTGAAACTAGATTACCTCTTTCTAAAAATTTTACAAAATTTATACTATTTAAAGTTTTTTTATTTTCAATATTTATAAACCTAAGTTCCGTTACAAAAAATGGTTTTCTAAACAAATTATACTTTATAGCAGCCTCATTTCGATGTCTGTGTCCTGCGTATTTTTTTTGAGCATTTAAAAAATTTTCTTCTTTTAAAATATAACCAATAGATACTTTCGGAGTAATTTGTTTAAAAAAACTAAAATCAAACTGGTTTAGATATATGCTTGTAGTTATGAATTCACTGGATTCAAGGAACTCTTCAAAAGCCTTATAGCTTAAATATACAGAAAAGCGTGGGCCTTCATATTTATATATACTGTATAAGGAACCATTATTTTTTAGATTAAATTTTAAATAGGAAATCTTATTGAGAAGAAAAAAAGCACCTAAATTATACTGAGTAATACTTTTTGAGGTATTTAATTTCTGCTCTTCATAGTTTATTGCTGCGAGTAATTTAAATTTATTTTTTATCCAAGTTTCATAGTTTGTAGACAAAGATGATCTCTGCCAATAACTCGAATTTTCAGCGTACATGCTATTAGACTCTATAGAGTTACTATACTTGTTTAATATATACCTATTATACCATAGGCTTTCTTTAGAGGAATTTCGATTTTGTAATATTTCTGCATACTTTTGACCTGCTTCTTTCCACATTTTATTAATAAGATAGTACAGTGCCTGAACATTTTCATTGCTAGAAATTTTATATAATTTAGTTATAAGTTTCTTATCATTATTCTTTTCTGCTATCATTAACCCAATATCAATAATCTCACTATCTATATTCTCTTTACAAAGAACTCCTAGTAAGAATTTATTTAAAAGATCATATCTTCTATTATTCCAAAAGTTCCAACCAATATCCTTTATCGCTTGAGAAGATAAGTTTTCTTTATATTCCATTATATAGTCAAAAGATCTTTCTGAATGAGTCTTCATATAGCACATAATTAATATATCAAATTTCTTTTTATCTAAAATAGGAATAATATTTTTATCTGTTAAAAATTTCTCTAATTGTTCATATTTCTCATTACTCCAAAATATCCATGCAAAATCGGTTAAAAGGTTAGGGTCATCTAATTGATATGTATTTAAAAGGTAATCAATATGGTTTATTAAATCTTCTTTGTGTTGCTTTTTATCTATAAGCACCCAAAATTTATTTATATCTTTCTGGTAAGACTCCTTATCAAGAGAAAATAGTAAAGACAGACATAAATTTGCGAAAAACATACATAATAGAATCTTATATTTACAATATTTCATTTACATAATTAAGCCAAGGCTTTATCTCCTTTTCTGATTCTGGGTATTCTTCTCTTAGTTTATATACAGTTTCTTTAGCTTTATCTTTATCTTTGATTTTAAAATATAAAATTATTAAGTCTAGATAATTTTTTATTCCCCTATCATTCTGTAACTTTTTTTCATAAAAGTATACTAACTCTTTTTCTTTATTATTTGTAATAAGATAATGTTCAATTTTTTTTAAAATTTCTTCTTCTTTTGGCTCCATTTCTAAAATTTCACTCCAAACAGTAAATGCTTTCTCAAATCTCATATTTCTTTCATAATATTTAGATATTATTTTAACAACCTCTAAATTCAGACTTTTATTTTGTAGGTATTCATTAATAACCTTTTCAATAGTTTGATCATTATCATGAATTAAAGAGGAAAGGTACCTTTTAAGATTTAATATATCATTTTTATCGTTTATGTATTGAGCATGAAAATATTTTTTGCTCATAGTTTTATACTGGTAATTAGAATTAAAAATATATCGACCTATTTGTCTATAAGAAGGAATGAGTATGGTCGCTAAAATCAGCACAACTAATACGAAAGGTCCTATTTTGATTTTAGACATAAATAGACACCTTTATATTGTTTTTGAAATCATCTATGAATAATCTTAATTCATTATTTATAATATTTTCTTTGCCTATAATAATTATTTTCTTTTTCTCTTTTTCTTCTATTTGTACTTTTATATCTTTTTTAGGAATATTTCCAAAAATTATTTTAGCTTCTTTAAAATTATAAAAAGAAAAAGAAATCTGTTTTTTTTCTATTATATAGTTTTCTAAAATAACATTTGATTCTTTCAAGTATATATTTTGAGGTTTTGACTTGCTAAGGCTTAGCTTAGTAGGGCCATTTTCTATTAAATGAATGTACGTGTAATCTTTCCATTGTTTAAAGCCAAGAACTCCCTTAGATTTTTTAAAATCAGGATAATAGCTTGTGCCCTCAAGTCTAATAGTCGTACACTTCCCATAATTTGTAAGCAGGTATTCATTTTCTTTTAATTTTTTTATATTACTATTTATAAAACCTATTATAAGGTCATAATACTGTGAGGTATAGATAGGTATAGTTTTCAACTTAGACACATATTCATATATTTCATGCAGGGAGTTTAAAGCTAGGCTTCTTTCTGCAATATAGAAATGATAGTAGATATTCATAGGTGAAACCCTTCTAAAGATCGGCTTATTAATTATTGCTGAATATTCAGTTTGTTTAAAAGTCTCAATAAGATATTTAAATCCAAAAAAAGAACCAATCCAATTATTAGTATACCCATTTTCATTAATATTTGATGTTAATACTTGTATATATCCATCTAAAGATACATATAAAGGGGAAAGCCCTGTATAAGATGGTTGGGATATATCAAACCGAGAATCTCCACCATTAATATTTCTTAGTTTATTATCATAAATTACTTTGAGAGCATCTTTATTTGGTAAGCAATTACCTGACCATTGAAATATCATCGTTTGTTTAGCTAAATTTTTAGCCATTTTATTTAAAATATAGGTAGATTCAGTAATTTCTTTTGCATAAAAATCATCATCAGAGACAAAAATATAAGCAAGATAGGTTAAGTAATTATAATGAGACTCTCTTATTATTTTCAGCTCACGAGGATTCAAATCATTACTCTTTGAATACCCTGGGATTTCAACAGCAGTTAGTTTGTCCACCCAATGTAGAGGGTGAGAAAAACTATGATTTCCTAACTCTACATTGTTTAAAGACAGAATTTTATTGAATAGCTTTTTTGATCTTTTACTTCCAAAAAAATCAGGATGTATATCTGTGATTATAAAAGATACTGTAGTCAGAAATTCTTGATATTTTGTTAGAATATTAGAATATAAAAGCTCTCCTGAATATTTTTTTGTATCAATTAAAGAAATATTTCTAACCCCATCACCATCTATATGAGTATAAAGAACTCTATTACCAAATAGAGTTGTAGTGTCAAAAATAGGAGTATTTTCTTCTATATTTAAAATATCTTTAAAGAAGTCAAATGGATTCAAATACCATTGTCTTATCCCTTTGTAAGTAGAGATAGCATATTTAGGAACTATTAAAATTCCCTTTTCCGTTTTAACTATAGGAGTAGATGTTTTATTTGTAAGTCTATTATGCATCTTTAGATAAACTTTGCTTTTCTCTTGATTTTTCTCATTTAAAGAGATGGGGATAAAAGGTAAAAGTGCATTATCAAAACTCTTTTCAAAGTCGAAAATTTTAGAATCTTTATAAACCATATTAAGAATAAAGGGGTTTATTGTATATTCGTATTTAATATCTAAGCCTATAATATTAAAAATAGTTGCATATATATTAAAATTTATAGATTTTTGAGTCTTTGCATTAATGTACGGATGGAGATTTTCAAAAAGTATCAGCTTTTTTCCTTTTTTAACAACCTCTTTTAGCCAATAGCAATATTCTTCAGGGGCATTAAGTACTTTATTAGATAACCAAGAGATAATTATATCGGCTTTTTCTAGATCAGACTCTAAAGGTAGCCCTTTTTGGAGGTCATGATATATTAATCTATACCCTAAATGGTTTAAAGGAAACTCTATATTCATAGATATAGGGTTATTTCTTCTAGAGAAAGTTTTTGAGTTAGTTGAATTATATATTGCAAGGATATTTTTATTTGTATTTGCATAGAGTAAGGAAATATTTAAAATTATTAAAAAAATTATAGCGAATTTTTTCATTATTTATCCCCTAGCTCTAAAAAATATGCAGAGCTTGTTATAATAAAAATTTTTGTTATTAATAACTTTATTCTTTATGATACTTTATCCTCTGATCTTCCTCCCAAATGATGGACAATTAATTTTATAACCGCGTAACTCGTAACTAGTTTCTCAAATTCAATAGACGCTTTATAACCAATTCCTAAATACAATCTTTTTCCATTATAATTTATTTCAATATATTCAAATATACTTTTTTTAATTTCTTCTTGGTTTCATAGTTTGATTAATATACTTCTTCTGTTTTTAGCGTATGAAAAAATGACTGCATCATCGCATTATCATCACAATTAGCACGACCACTCATGTTCTAGATAAACCCATATTCTTTGCATAAATCTCGATAAAAATAGAAAGAATATTGTTTTCTTTGATCTAAGTGTAAAATGATCTCTTTCTTTTAAGAAAAATTACCATACTCCATATATACTGTCCCCCATTAAGAAATTTATAAAAAGTGAGAATATTAATATAATAAAATCACTTAAATTAATGGAGGTCCTTTTAAAAAAATGAAAAATAATTACTCCTCTCAAGACAAATTTAATATTGTGCTAGAAGCAC
>JAAGZN010000689.1 GCA_024206165.1 Bacteroidota bacterium | reverse complement strand
CTTAAAATTCTATCTGGTCCTTATGTCAATGTTTTGCAGATAAAGGACTAATTCAAATTATAAGCCTTGAAGCTTTGATATACGTTTAGTTCTCCTTTATCTGCACTTACTCTCTTTACTTTAAAAAGTCAATCAAGTAATCATGGAGAAGATAGTTAATTTTCCCCTTATTTTTATATCATACTAATCTAACGGATATACGTCGAGTATATATATAAATTTTCTGATAATCATTTTTATAAAGCAATTTCGAAAAATCTTTATAAATATCTAGTTTTAAAATATTTTTGGGATAAAATTTTCATATGAAAATAATTTATCTTAAGATTATTAAAGCAATTATTTATAAATGTTAATGATTAAATTAAGATTATGAAAAAAATAACAAGAAACGTTATACTTCATCCATTTTTATTTTTTATATGGGGAATAAATATAAATGCAAAAGCAGAAAACAAATCAGATAAAAAAGATAAAGATGAAAAAAAAGAAATAGATAAAAAAGAAGATAAAAATAATGAGAAAGAAAGTAATGATGATAAAAAAGACAATAAACCTAAACAAAAAGACAACGACGATGATTATGAAGAACCTCAGCCAGATCCTGAAAATGATGACATTGATCAAAAAATAGACATTAATGAAAATATAGAATCAAAAAAAGAGTTTAAAAAAAAAATTAATAATTTAACACAAGCTGTTAATTATTTAAAGTATGAAGAAAATCAAGAAATAAATGATTTAATTTTAATAAAAAGCGAATTAGAGAAAGCTTTAAATAAAGATCCTTTCAATAAAAATAATTTGTATTATTATATTTTAGCTAATTCTAGATTAGCGATTTTGAATTTAGGATTGGGAGAAGATGGAAATAAGTTTTTAGAAAATGTACTCAATACACAAAAAAAATTAAATGAAAAAGCAATAACAGATCCAGAATTCATTAACCTAAAAAAAAATATTATAAATGAATTATATAATATTTATATAGAAAGAGGAAAAAAGTATTTAACAAAAGGTTATTATGAAAGATCAAAAGAAAACTTTTATTTAGCAAATAAAGTTAAACCAAATACTGCTGATACATATTTATATTTTTCATTAATTTATCTAATTAATAATAATAATGAAGAATGTTCAGAATATATTAGAAAATACCATAAGCTTGGAGGCAAAGATGCCCTATCTTATTATGCAATGGCTATTATTTTAGATAGACAAAAAAAATTATATGCAGCTATGGATATCATAAATCAAGGAATTAAATTTAATCCTTATAATAATGCTTTAATTGAACGTAGATTTAAAATCTTAAAAAAATTAAATTTGATAGAAAATTATAATCAAAAAATTAAAAATTCCGATATAATTAAAGGTGCAAAATTTTATCAATTATCAGTTTTTCATAAATATTATGGAAATGAAGAGAAATTTAGAAACTATCTAAAAAAATCAGTTAGATATTCTCCTAATCAATTTGAAACTCAATTTGAATTAGGTAAATATTATTTTAATAAAGCTGCAGAAATATTAGGTATAAAAAAACGAAATACAGAAACAAAGAGCACTTCAAAAAAATTAAAGAAAAAAATATCCCCAGAATCAAAACTTAAACGTTATTTTAAATATGCCAAAAAAAGATTTGAACTTGCAAATAAACTAAAACCAAAACAAAAAATAATAATTGATAAAATAAAATTTATCGAAAATTATCTTAAAAAGGATAAAAAGTCTAAACAACCAAAGAACAAGAAATAAAATACCTATAAAAAAATTATAAATAGTCAAAAATCACTATAATCATTCTTTTTATTACCACTAAGAAAACAACAGACTGAATTCCAAATTGAAATAATAGATTGACAATTTAGGAAGTCGTATTTCATCCTATACCAAAACGGATACTTACATAATCCACAAATACAACTTCCCCACCCTTTTCTTTCAGGATCAGGTTTCCTACAGCAAACTAAATCGTATGTCTTATTTTTATGATGTTTTGGTTCAGAAAATTTAAAGCAATTTATATCTGGGTTATTTTTACAAACTATAAAACAGAATTTAGTCATCATATCCTTTGTTTCAATATAATAAGGATCAAAAATCCACAACAATAAAGGAAAAATGATTAATAAATAAACTAGAGGGTATAAATTATAAATTAATGACCAAAAATAATCCGTTTTTAATTTTATGCATTCATTATTATCTTCAAAGCAATCATTATAATTTGTATAATTATCGCATTTTTCTGAATTTTTACATCCTTGAATATAATAATTTGATTCTCTTTGATCCATATATATAAAGAGTCCTTCTAAACTTAGTAATAAAAGACCTGTTGTTATCGATATAAACCGTCTCATAGAGATCTTAGATATTTCAAGACAAGCTGTTTCTTCTTTTAATTTTTTATAATATAATCTTCTAGTAATTTTGTTTTGGTGCTTTGAAGGTAATTCTTGCCATATTGGTAATTCATAGTATTTAATAGAAGGAGAACTTTCTATTGCTCTTAACATTTTTTTCAAAGTTTTATTCAGCTTCTTCTGATTTTTACATATAATTTTATAGCACTCATAACTATCTTGATTTTTTTTTGGACTTACTGTCTTAAAATCAAAATCAAAATGTGTTAAATCATTGTACTGATTTCCTTCTAAATCATCCTGAATACATTTAGAGGTTGTAATTTCAGTCTCTTTCAATTCTTGTGCTTCATTTTCACTTGAAGATTCTTTTTCACTTAAAGATTTTTCTTTATTTAAATGCATTGCTAACTCCGTAGCTTTATTCATTTTTTTTTTAGAATAATTAGCTTTATTGCATGATAAAATCATAAAATTGATTAAAATGATCTTATATAGTTTTAATAAATCTTTCATAAAAAAGCATTTTAGTATAATAATAAGTCGACTGATCTACATATATATCGAATACCGCCGCTACGCTCCTCTTTCGAGGAGCTCAAGATGACAAAATGTCGAAAATATAATTAAAAATTTTTATCATCATAAATGAATGAAGGATTTAATTACTTAATTTCATAATGTTAGCTCCTCATATAAATAAATCTTAAATAACGCAAGTAATAACCGACATCATGTAAAACTAGATAAACATAAAATAAAAACTTTAGTATAATATGATACATTTAATTGAAAATATAATTATTACCACTAGATATCAATAAATAAAATGACTTAATCCTTAATATTTTACTTATTACAAGAACAAAAAACATATTTCAATATTCCAATATTTAATTATCTCAAATATCCTGAAGAAAAAAAAATACAAAAACTTATTGATAATCTTGCATTTCAAATTGTATAGTCTTATTTTTGTCGATATAGTAATTTTAAAATGAGCAAGTTGTATAAATAAGGATTAAAGTTAATTAGTTCCAATTTAGAGCTATCAGAAAAAAATTACAAAAATAAGATTATTTAAAATTTTGATATAGATGAGATATAATACATTATCAGCAAATAAAAATACTACTAAAAAAGAATGGATTTTAATTGATGCAGAATCAAAAATATTAGGTAGATTAGCAAGCAAAATAGCTTATCATATAAGAGGAAAAAATAAAACTAATTTTACTCCAAATATTGACTGTGGAGATAATGTTGTTGTCATAAATTCTGAAAAAATTAAGTTTACAGGTAATAAAATGACAGATAAAAAATATATATCTCATACCGGTTATCCAGGGGGGCAAAGATCTACTACTCCCATTGAAATTATGAATAAGTTTCCTAATAGAATTATAGAAAAAGCTGTTAAAGGCATGTTACCTAAAAATCGATTAGGAAGAAAATTATTTAATAATTTATATGTATATGAAGGAGACATTCATCCTCATCAAGCACAGAAACCAAAAAAAATAGATAATTAAATTAAAATAAAATTATGTCAGTAACAGCCACGATAGGAAGAAGAAAATCGTCAGTAGCAAGAGTCTTTATTAAGGAAGGCAAGGGAAATATAACAATTAATAAAAGACCTCTTGATGAGTATTTCACAACTTATGAATTAAGAAATAATATAAAAAAACCATTAGCATTATTAAATGTCGAAAAAAATTATGATATAAATATAAATGTAATTGGTGGTGGTTATAGAGGTCAAGCAGATGCAAGTAAGCTAGGTATCTCAAGAGGATTAGTAATATTATTACCAGAAAAAAAACAAGATCTAAAGAAAGAGAAATTACTTACAAGAGATCCTAGAAAAGTAGAAAGGAAAAAATATGGGCAAAAGAAAGCAAGAAAAAAATTCCAATTTAGTAAGCGTTAAATTAATATAATGAGCAAAATAGAATTACAAGATTTATTAAAGGCAAGAGTTCATTTGGGACATCAAACAAGAAATTGGAACCCTAAAATGGCTCCGTTTTTATTTGCAGAAAAAGATGGTATTCATATAATAGATCTAAATAAAACCGTAAATGGTATAGAGAAAACTTGTGAATCGTTAAAAAATATTGTTGAGTCAGGACGAAAAATAATGTTTGTAGCTACAAAGAGACAAGCAAGTAGTCTTGTTGAAGAATATGCACAAAAATTAAAACAACCTTTTGTTACTGAAAGATGGCTAGGGGGAACTTTAACCAATTTTTCAACTATACGAAGGTCCCTAAAAAAATTAGCTAATATAAATAAAATTAAAAAAAGTATTACTTATCAAAATTTAGCAAAAAGGGAAAAATTAATGTTACAAAGAGAACAGACTAAATTAGAAAGACTTTTAAAAGGCATGGTTGATATTAATCGTATACCATCAGCACTTTTTGTAATTGATATAAAAAATGAATCGATAGCTGTACAAGAAGCTAACAAATTAGGAATTCCTGTTTTTGCTATTGTTGATACCAATTCTGATCCCAGTAATATTGACTGTATCATACCAGCGAATGATGATTCATATTCTTCTATCAATATAATTTTAAAATCAGTTTCGGAAGCAATTGAAAAAGGGTTGGAAAATAGAAAAAAGAATAAAGAATCTGGTGATATTAACAAGATAGAAAATAAGAAAACAAATGATTTAAAAAAGATAACTTCTAAAAGAATAGTAAAAAAAGTAACATCAACTGACGATATTAAAACAGAAAAAAATTCTGATAAATCAAAAACTAAAGTGATTAAAGAGAAGAATAAACCAAAAGAGATGATTAAAACAAAGGATAATGAAAAAAACTAAGATAACAAAATAGAAGTAAATAGTATTAATAACTTAAATATCAAAATAACAAAATGAGTATAACAGCAAAAGATGTAAATAAATTAAGATCGAGGACTGGTGCAGGAATGATGGATTGTAAAAACGCACTAAAACAATCAGGAGGAGACTTTGAAAATGCTGTAGATATTTTGAGAAAAAGAGGACAAAAAATTTCAAATAAAAGATCTGAACGAGAAGCTTTAGAAGGTTCAATATTTGTAAAAGTTAATGGTAGTAACGACTTGGGTATAATCATTGCTCTTAGTTGTGAGACTGATTTTGTTGCAAAAAATGAAAAATTTTTAGAATTAGGTAACAATATTATTGACACTGCTTTAACTTATAATCCTACTAATATCGATCAATTAAATAATTTAGAAATTAATGGGACCAAGGTATCAGATATTATTACTGATTATATCGGTAAAATAGGTGAAAAAATAGAAATTAAACATTTTGACAGAATTAAAGCTCCTTTAGTTATACCTTACATACATACTGGTAATAATTTGGGAGTATTAGTTGGACTTGAAGGTATTAATAATGAAAAACATAAAGCTATCTTAGCAGGAAAAGATATTGCAATGCAAATAGCAGCGATGAATCCTATTGCTTTATCTAAAGAAAAAATTGATCCTGATACTATAAAAAAAGAACTTGATATAGCAAAGGAACAAGCAAAAATGGAAGGAAAGCCTGAAGCTGTAACTGAAAAAATAGCTCATGGAAAATTAAATAAATTTTTTAAAGAAAATACTTTATTACATCAAAATTATATTAAAGACCCTAGTATAACTATTGAAAAATATCTAGAATCTATTCATAAAGACCTTAAAATAACTGATTATAAAAGAATATCTATCAAATAATACATAAAAATTGCTAGCATATATAATTATTATGCTAGCAATTTTTAGTTTTATTTTCTTCTCATTTTTAATCTTACTCATTATCAATACTTGCAAAAACAGGAGGTGTTATATTACCTTTATCCTCTTTTTTAGATGTTTCTTTAGGGGGGGAAATTCTAATTTTCATTTTTTCATTCTCCATCTTTTCTTCTTTACTATCTTCATCTTTGTCTAAATTATTATCCATAATTACTATAGCATCCTTATTTTCATTCTCATTCATAAAAACATTTGATAAGCTATTTTCTTCAAAATCTTTTTCTTCTTCATTAGTATTGCTTATCACATTGGTTTTGTTATTAGTAGTATCTTCAGTTTGTTTTTCTTCTCGATCTGAAAGCCCCTCGTTTTCTTCAGAATTATTTAAATCATTATATTCATTTTGATTATTTTGATATTCAGATGCATTCAATATTTTATCTCTTTTCTTTTTTATTACATATACGATAGTACAGAGACAGCTTGGGACAAAAAATGCAGTTAATAAAGAATACATAAAATAAGTATAATCTTTATTCATATTTGAATATTTATTATTATCAAATTCTTCTTCTTCAGTAGTTGGATTTAAAGTGGGCTCTAAGGTAGGATCAGAAGTTATCATAGATTTACATTCTGCGAAACATGTAGCTTGTGGTATTAATCTACCTATAGTACTATCATAGTTATTAGTATATACTAAAGGGCCTTGTTTTGTTTTTAGATTAATTTTAGTAAAATTACGGTTATCTAAATTTCTAATATTCGCCCAAAATGATCTAATATCACATTCCTCAAAATGATCATTTAAATTTACTTCTCCATATAATAAATTGCTATTATTGGAAAATCCAGTAAATAATATTTCTTTCAACTCTTTAAAACTTATTGAGTCTATTTGCCCTTTTTCATAATTATTAAAATGATATCCTTTGTTATAATTTCCATCTAAATCTAAATGTAATAAAATAGGAACAAATGTATTATTAGATTTTAATGAATAACCTCCAATATTTATATTATCTTCTTCGATTTCTAGGTCATTACAAAAAATATTATCAGTAGATTCTATAGATTTAATCCAATTACTCTTCTTTTCTTCTATATTAGCATTATATAAAAGTATTTCGTTTTTTGTTGAGTTAAAATCTATCCAATTCGAACATCCTATAACTGTATTACCAACGCTTTTTACAAAGTTGTTTTCTTGAATTCCATATCCTGGGATAACATACGTTTCAAATTCTTCTCCTTTCATTTCAGAGATAAATAGATTATTAAAGTTATTTATTTTTATTGTACCACTTAATAATTTATAATCATTGTAATTTATAATAGAATGAACCTCATTATTAGTTTTATTTTCTACAAGAAAACTTTTTTTTGTAATATAACTTCCATAATTAGAAATATCGTATGTAATAAATAAACTGCTTTTTAATTTATTATTAGTTTCATAATAACCACCTATATTAACTTCATTGGGTATTAATGCATTTTTATATAGTGCATTACCTTTTATATTTTTGTCTGAAAACAAATATTTAGTCCACAAAAAGTTTTTACTATCTAATCCATAATTAGTTAACTTAATTTTGCTTGTGGCTCCATTTTTATTTTCATTTGCCATAATTAAAATAGAATTTTCATCTTCGATTCCATCATTTTTAGAAAATAGAGCTACATCAGCAGGACAATTATTATAATCTGTTAGAGTTTGAATACCAACAGATCCGTTTGTATTATCTAATAAAAATGTATTTGTAAAATTAAGATCAGTTATTCCTAAATCTGTTTCTCCTATAATAATTAGTGAATTACCATATTGTAATATTTTACGACCTCTAGTGCTATTTGCTCTCTCAAAATTGTTTTCAATGATATTACTATAACATTCAGCTGTATTTATGAAATAAGAAAATAATAAGCCTGTAATGGTCTTTAAAGAATTAAAGCTATAATTACCTTTAGTCTTATTATAATGTTTATAATAAGTTTTTTTTCTTGATTCTATCTTTTTATTTTTTCCATTATTCATATCCATAATGGGTTTTGTTTGACTGCAAGAAATTATTAAGAAATTAAAAACAAGATAAAAAACCATTAAATTATTTTTATTTGTAAATAATTGAATTTTAAAAATCATATTTTTTGACATATTAATTAAAAGTTTAGTGTTAAAAATGATGAGGCTAATCTAATTATAAAAAAACCAAATAATTAAAATATATAATTAAATATTTTATATATTTTAATTATAATGAAATACAATACAATAATAATTGATTGTAAAAGAGTTATATACAAATGATCAAATTAAAATTAATATTTAGTATGTAATATACAAAGAAAAATAATATATATTAATTATTTGTCTTAATAGGCAAAATATTTTAAGAAGGATTATAAGGAATATTGCAAGAGATATTTGAAAGCAAAAATTATAATTGATTTTTTATTATAAATTGAGTATATAAAGATTATTTTAAAAAGTAATAATATAAAAGACCATATATAGTGTTTGTAAGCAAACAAAACTATAGTTAAAAGTTACAATTTAAATTCATGTATATATCACAAAAGAAGTAGTCAGCTTATAAAAACACAAAATATACCAAAAACATACCTATCGAATAATAAGTCAATTCCT
>JAAGZN010000688.1 GCA_024206165.1 Bacteroidota bacterium | reverse complement strand
TACAACATTTTAAAGCTTACGGAATCGTTTTATTCCATGCGAAAGGCGTACTTTATAAGAAATTGAGGTGAACTCTTACTGCAGGGCTTATTTTTTACAAAGTTAAATGGGGAACTATAAGGATACCTCGGTGTAATAAGTTCTAGGCTGTTCCCATTAACAGAACTGTTGTAATACGTATGTTAACAACGGTTTAGAGCAAACGGAATCGTTTTATTCCATGCAAAAGGCGTATTTTATAAGAAATTGCGGTGAACTCTTACTGTGGGGCTAAGTTTTCACTAAGTTTCATGGGGAACAATAAGAAACACTCGGTGTAATAAGTCCTTGGCTGGTGTCATAAGTTTTAGGATGTTTCCATGGACAGAACTGTTGTAATACGTATGTTTACAACGGTTTAGAGCAAACGGAATCGTTTTATTCCATGCGAAAAGCGTACGTTAAAAGAAATTGAAGTGAACTCTTATTGCAGGGCAAAGTTTTCACTAAGTTTCATGGGACACTATAAGAAACCCTAGAAGTAATAAGTTTTAGGCTGTTCAAATGGACAGAACTGTTGTAATAGGTATATATACAACATTTTAGAGCAAACGGAATCGTTTTATTCCATGCGGAAGGCTTACTTTATTAGAAATGGAGGTGAACTCTTTTGGCAGGGCTAAGTTTTCACTAAGTTTCATGGGGAACTATAAGAAACCGTTGAAGTAATAAGTTCTAGGTTGTTCCCATAGACAGAACTGTTGTAATACGTATGTTTACAACGTTTTAGAGCAAACAGAATCGTTTTACACCATGGGAAATGCGTACTTAATAAGAAATTTAGGTGAACTCT
>JAAGZN010000687.1 GCA_024206165.1 Bacteroidota bacterium | reverse complement strand
TTGCATTTGTATCTTTGTTTTTTCAATACTAGGCCATCCTTTGTATATGTAGATGATTTACATTTTGGACATTCTTTCATTTATATAATTTTTGGTTTAATATATAAATTTAATCAAACTATACGAAATTAACAATGCCATCTCCTCTTATATATTGGGCTAATTTTCTATCTGAAAAACCTGTATATGTTTTTAGAATTTCCAGGGCTATTTTACTTCTAGCACTAAAAAAAGCTTCTGGCCCTTTTTTATTATGTTTAAGTTTTAATTATTTCATTAAAAGGGATTGCTATATAAATTTTACCTAAATAAGTTGCGTAAAATCTTTTTTTTAATATTTGTATTTTATCTTGAACATCAAGAAATGGAATAAATTTTTGAAAATCAGAAAATCTTTTTACTTTTAACATAATTGAGGAACAGTCGATTAATAATTGCCCCGGTTTTGAGAAATATGCTTGATTTTTGGGGTAATTTTTCTCTCTAATATACCTCTAAATCTTTGTTTTTAACTATATTTTATTGATTTTTTCTTTTAACGAATATCCCTGTATAAACTAAACAACAAACCATAAACTAATTTACTAAGAAATATAATGACTTTAAGTTACATATCATTTTTAACGAACATTATTAGTATTTATTTGGATATATGTAATATTTTTCTTATATTTGTATAGAGAAAAAAATATATAAACGTAAAAAAATCATATATGGACACAATTAAAATAAAAAAAAACATAATATATATATTGTCAGTTTTTACCATGATTTGTGCATGCAGTAATCATAGACAAGGAAATCTTACACGTTACTTTTTCAATTATATTTCATCGAAAAAAAATGAAAAAGAAAAAATAAACGAACTAATTGAAAAACAAGCTATAAGTAAAACATGGTTCAATAATTTATACCATATTGATAATACAAAAGAATTTGATTCAAATTTTAGGAAAATTGATAATACAAAAGAATTTGATTCAAATTTTAGGAAAAAAAATAAAAACAACAATGAAGGAAATTTTTTTAGTTCTGGAAAAATTAAAGGACTTTTTGGAAAAATTAAAGGACTTTTTAAATTTAAAACAGAATACGAAGTTGATATATCTAAAGAAATTATATATACAAGTAATAATAAGTTAATTCAAATTCAACAGGAAAAAGTTAATAAACAATCTATAATTAATAACATCGAAGATAGAAAATATGAAATTGATCATAACAAAAACTTAGAACAAACTCAACAAAAACAAAAAATCGAAGAAATTGATCAAAAGGAGAATGAAAAAGATAATGATGAGGAACTCCTAGAAAGATTTAAAAAATTTAAAGTAAGTGAAGATAATATAGAGGCAGTAATTGGGCTAGTAAAAAGAATAAATAAAGTAAAAAAAAATAAAGAGTTTGCAATCACCTGGATAAAAGGTGACAATAATGCCGGAAAAAGTACTTTTGTCAAAGAATTACTTAAAGATGAATCCGACAAAATTAGAATGAAGGAAATAGAAAATGATAAATTCGAGGAAATAAAACTAAAAAAATTACAAAATCGCGAAGTAATAATACTCGATGATCTAGAAATATTATCTTTATTTGATAAATACGATTATTTTGCTTCTAAAGATAATATTTTCTGTAAGATACAGAATACTAAATGGGCTGACTTGAATACTGTAGTATTTAAAAAATTTATAAAACTTCTTCGTTTTGCTAAAAAACATAAAAAACATTTGTTAATAACAAATAATTTTCACAAGAAAAATGAAAAAAATAAATATCATGAAGGCTGCGTACAATTTATTCGAAACAGAATTTATGAATTTGCACTGGGTTGTCATTATCGATCGCAAATGCCATCAAAATTCGGAGACGATATAGTTGAAACTATTAATAAGAAACAAAGTAAGATGTATACTAACATTACATTTATTTCTGAAATACAAGATTATTTTTACAATAGAGAAAGTGACGTTTTTACAGACCCTTTAGTATTTACAGACCCTTTAGTAAGTGAATTTAAGATATTAGAAAATAGTAGGGAGTTTACACTTTTGCCACATCCCGATTTTATAAATGCTGAACCTACAATATATGAATATAATGAAAAAGAGGAAAACACTTTAGAAACAAAAATTGCAGACTCTATTACAACGTCTGGGGAAGGAAAGTTGGTTTTTATCTCAAAAAGCAGGTTTAAACAAAAATTTGTGTATGACAATATCAAGTATGAGAGAAAAATCCTAGAGTCTAAGACCCTCTTCCATTTGAAATTATCACGCAGCACAAGCGACAAAAAAATTATAAAATATGCCTTTCCAGAATATAACTCCTCATACAGAGGAATAGAGCTTCCAAAGCATTATAAAACCCTTAAT
>JAAGZN010000686.1 GCA_024206165.1 Bacteroidota bacterium | reverse complement strand
TTGCATTTGTATCTTTGTTTTTTCAATACTAGGCCATCCTTTGTATATGTAGATGATTTACATTTTGGACATTCTTTCATTTATATAATTTTTGGTTTAATATATAAATTTAATCAAACTATACGAAATTAACAATGCCATTTTTTTGGAGTACTACATAAGAATATTAATTCTTTTGAGTTACCAGATCATGTCAAACAAAAGATAAATTCTGTGTCAAAGATTTTTTTTGAAATCTCTCCATTTTCCTATCTGTTTGAAATTTTAAATAAAATTCATATCAAATTAGAACAATTATTGAAATCAGATAATCCAAAAAAGTTTATAAAGGAAGCTAATACTATTTAAAAAAAAGAAAAAGATAAAATTAAAATACCGACCATCTGAAGATGGTGGAATTATTATCTTGACTGTAAGTCGCAATAAGCTCTAAAGAGCTACTCTAATTGTAAGTTTTCAATGTTACCAATTTTATGAGCATCTATATGGTTATTTATATATT
>JAAGZN010000685.1 GCA_024206165.1 Bacteroidota bacterium | reverse complement strand
CATGGGAACAGCCTAGAATTTATTACTTCAACGGTTTCTTATAGTTCCCCATGAAACTTAGTGAAAACTTAGCCCCGCAATAAGAGATCACCTCAATTTCTTATAAAGTACGCATTTCCCATGGAATAAAACGGTTCTGTTTGCTCTAAGACGTTGTAAACTTACATATTACAACAGTTCTGTTCATGGTAACAGCCTAGAACTGATTGCTTCAACGGTTTTTTATAGTTCCTCATGAAACTTAGTGAAAACTTAGCCCCGCAATAAGAGTTCACCTAAATTTCTTATAAATTACGCAATAGCGCCGTGAAAGGACGGTTCTTATTTCTCTTAGACGTTCTAAACTAACGTATTACAACAGTTCTGTACATGGGAACATCGTAGAACTTATTACTTCAACGGTTTCTTTTAGTTCCCCATGAAAATTAGTGAAAACTAAGCACCGCAATAGGAGATCACCTCAATTTCTTATAAAGTACGCTTTTTGCATGGAAAAAAACGATTCCGTTTGCTCTACAACGTGGTAAACATACGTACTACAACAGTTCTGTCCTTTGGAACAGCCTATAACTTATTACACTCTGGGTTTCTTATAGTTCCCCATGAAACTT
>JAAGZN010000684.1 GCA_024206165.1 Bacteroidota bacterium | reverse complement strand
GAAAGATGTCATTCTAGCCTTGATTCATGCAGCTTCCCTTTCCCTCCCTGTCCCTTAATAAACAAACTCCCCAGGATATTCCTGGGTTGAGCCGGTCGACTCCTTGTTTTAATTGCCTGTTGGGGCAGATCGTGTTGGTATAAGCCACTTTTTATCAAAACCCGTTTGGGCAGTCATTGCATAGTCTTCTAGGGAACCTTTGAATATGTACCCGTTTTAAAGTTAAGTACAAGTTAAGTACAATAACTTATCGGATAGTCCGTTCGGGGTAAACGATGTTTATTTAGTTGTTGCATAGCCCGTTCGGGCATCTTATGTTTATTTAATATTGTATAGCCAGTTGTTACAGTTATCTTTTTAGCCCGTTGGGGACACATTTTAAAAGCTACTTGAGTAAATTATAGTTTCCATTCCAGATATGGGGGCAGTAAATATTGAGCCCAATTTGGGAGCGGTATATAATGAGCCCAATTGGTAAATTCGTGTATATCCTCAATTGTTTTGCCTGTCTAGGAACGTTATGTATATGTAGTTATTCTATAACCCGTGTTGGCACATAATGTGGATTTGGTTATTGTATGGCAAGTTTTTGCACATGTTAAGCAACTGCGTTGTATAACCCGTGTTAGCAGCTAATTCATAGCCTGTTGGTGCAGGCATGTTGTAGTCAGTCCGGGCAGTTATTTTATAACCCTTTGGGGCACACATTTTTGAACATACTTTTGCAGAAGTCAATTGTTAAACCCGATACGGAGCAGTAAAGATTGAGCCCGATGTGGGAGCAGCATATGATGAGCCCGATTGGGAAATTTGTGTATATCCTTGATTGTTTAGCCCGTTTAAGCACGTTATGTATATGTAGATATTATATTACCCGTCTGGGCACATAACATACATTTGGTTATGATTTTGCACGTTTTGGCACATTTCTATCTATTGTAGAGCATGCTTGGGAAAAAGTTAATTTCTATACTCCAATACGGGGTAGTAAATGTTGACCCCGATGTGGAGCGGTATATAATAAGCCCTATCGGTAACTTCGTGTAAAACTTTTGTTGGGTACTTCGTCAAGGCACGTAATGTATATATAGTTATTCTTTAAACCACTTCGGCACATAGGTATATTTGGTT
>JAAGZN010000683.1 GCA_024206165.1 Bacteroidota bacterium | reverse complement strand
TGAAAAGAGATAGCTAGAAAATTAAAAAATAAATTCACAACACCATGTGTTCCTAGGCAGTCACGCATCCGAGTACTGACATGGCCCGACCCTGCTTGACTCCAGTGATCAGACGAGAACTGGTACACTCAGGGTGGTATGGCCGTAGGCATCGTAAACTTTAAAATATATTAACAAGATGCTTGCCTTCCGTATCCTTTTAGGACTTGCATTCATATCGAATGAGATTGAATCGAAATATGGAAATAAAGTCTCTAAGATCCTATAACCGTTGACATACAACCATCAGTTCTGCGACGAGATCAGCTATCCTCGGCCTAGTATTGCTGTAGTTGGAGTTTCTTAGTTCCTGCAATAAAGTCATGGTTAGTTTGTTTATCCGGACAGATAACAATTTGCGATGAAAAGAGATAGCCTAGAAAATTAAAAAATAAAGCCTACAACACCATCTGTTCCTAGGCAGTCACCCATTGAAGTACTGACATGGCCCGACCCTGCTTGACTTCAGTGATCAG
>JAAGZN010000682.1 GCA_024206165.1 Bacteroidota bacterium | reverse complement strand
TCCACTGTGATCCCCAGCTTGGTTATCTCCCGCTGCCCCTGCTTACACCAGACATTATCTTTTACCAGCCCTGCCCTGAACCTCTGCCCATGGCCACCATGACACATGAACGGGGAAGTTTCAAGTAGGAACTAGTATAGATTTGGAGTCTCACTACAGTTGATGCATTGTCGTTCAGGTCCGACATGTGCACCCTTCGACAAGGAAAGTCGGATTTTGATTCTTCTAATTACTATATTTTCAATGACTGAACATATATTTAATGCACCCAAATCATGGTGGAGTAAAGGATTTTTACTGTGGAAAGGTATTCCAGTGAAAAGATTTCTGGAATGTTGGACATTAAATGCGTAATTGAATCCAGAATTTGTGAATTGATGGAGAAAATGCTTGGTTTTGAAAGACAATGGGTTTGTCTAAAATGAAATTGCAAAGATAATGCATTTGACTTTAATGGATTTATCAGAATATAATGCGTTTTTGACTTTGAAGGATAATACATTTGAGGGAATATAGTAAATGTGTTAGGTCGAAGCAATACGTCTTGAGGAAGCAATACATTGGTGATCGTGATCAGATTTTCGGTAAGTGTGAGATGGATG
>JAAGZN010000051.1 GCA_024206165.1 Bacteroidota bacterium | reverse complement strand
TGATAAATAGTATGGCTTCCTTTGCTATAATTTTCCATGTCACAAATGTAACATTTTACATTTAAAATAAGGAATTTAAAGGACTGAAGTCATTTTCCATCTGAAAGATGGAGGCTTTAAACCAAATTTGAGACAGTAAAGAACATATTCTTATGCTCTAGGATGAGTTTTTTTCATAATTTTTTTTAGTCTATCTATTGATACATGCGTATATATTTGTGTTGTCGATAAATTAGAATGACCTAATAATTCTTTTATAGAACTAATATCAGCTCCATTATTTAATAAATGTGTAGCATATGAATGCCTTAAAATATGTGGACTTATTTTATTTTGTTGTTTAAAAATATTTAAATACTTTTTAACTATCCTTTGTACTAACATTGGATAGAGAATTTTTCCTTTATCAGTTAAAAATAAAAATTCAGAATTTACGCGTTTATTTATAATATCATTTCTTAAAGAAATATATTTTTTAAAAATACTTAATATAGGAGCAGGAATAGGAATTATACGTTGTTTATTACGTTTACCCAAAACAGTCAATTCTTTTGAATCATAATTAAAATCATTTACTTTAACATTAATGAGCTCAGATAATCTTATTCCTGTTCCATAAATTAGTTCTATTAATAGTTTATCTCTATATTCTTGAAAATTTTCCTTAAATTTATAGTTTTTAATAAATAACAAAATATCATTTTCTGAAATATAATTAGGCAAAGATTTTTCCATTTTTAAGGAAGGTATATATATAACTGGATTGATTTTGATTTTTTCTTTTTTAATTAAATATTTAAAAAAAGTTCTCAAAGAAGCTAATTTTCTATTAATTGATTTTGGAGATATATCTTTTTTAACTAAACTGATTATCCATTCTCTTAGTTGTTTGATATCTGTATTTTCTATTTCTAAATTTCCATTATCTTCTAAAAATTTAGAAAACTGGATAAGATCAGTATGGTAAGATTTTATTGTATGAAGGCTTGAACGTTTTTCATATTTTAGGTATTCGAGAAAAGAATTAATCATCAATAAATATAATTTTAAATCTTAATATTTAAATATAATAACTTTTAAATTATGATGATTAATATATTTTATTTTTCCTTTGATAATTGAATTTTTTCATTATAAGCAGCTTTGAGTATTTCATTTCTTCTTTTAACAGATTTTTTTACAAAATACATATTTGCTCTTACTTTTTTTAAAACTTTGGTTTGATCAAACTTTTTTTTGAATTTCTTTAGATATTTATCTATTTTGTCGCCTTTTTTTACTCTTATTATAATCATTATTAAATTTCAATTGAAATTGGTTAAAAAATAAAAATTTATACTATTGAAAAAACTTTTGACTTTCAATAACATAAATCTATTAAATAATATTAAAGTAAACTAATATAAACATTTAAAAGTATTTAATCAAGTTATAATTTTATAAAAAAAGTTATTTTAAACAATATTTATATTCAAAAATTTTTTGAAATTAAAACATAAAGTTATAATTTATTATTAAATTGTATTAAATAAAAAATATTTATAATATTGTTATAAAATAACTTAATAAACAAATTTATATTATGGGACGTACTTTATTTACTTTTTCTACAGGAATTGTTTTTGGTTTTGCTGCTGGTGTTTTTCTAGATAGTAAGAAAAGAAAAAAAATTCAAGAAATAACTAAAGCTCAAATAGATAGAATTAAAGCTTATGAAAATACTTTAAATAGTAATATCGATAAAATTAAAGGTTTAGCAAGAGAACGGAAACCTTTGAAAACTACTAAAAAGTAAAATTATAATTTATATTCAGATTATATTAAATTTATCTTAAATCTATTAATTTACTTAAGTTATTATTATCAATATTTTTAAATGTAAATCTTAAAGAGTTATGAATGTTGATGCTTTAAAAGATTTAAAATCTCAGACTAAGGATTTATATGAAAAATTTGGGCTTCTGATTTCTAAAATTTCTCAAAAGGAACTGATGATAGAAGAACTCAAAAGAAAAAATTTGGAATTAGAAAATAAATTGAAACAAACATCATCAAATTCTCTCAAACAAAACAATGTCTTTTATAAAACTGATTTTGAAAAAAAGACTTTTCAGAACAAAATTCAAAAATATATAACTTCTATTGATAAATGTGTAAAATATATGGAAAATCTTTAACTTTCTTTCTTTAAATAACTAAACTTAAATGATGAATAAGCTATCAATCCGTATCAAAATTTGTGATCGTATTTATCCTATGAAAATTGAAAAGGATGAGGAGGCTTTGATTCGAGAAACTGCTAAAAAAATTAATGATAAGATTACTGAATATAAAACCCAATTTGGCACTAATGAAAACCAAGATTTATTAGCAATTACTGCTTTTGATCTTATGTTGGAATTGCTCAAAGTAAATAAAACTTTTTCTCAAGATACTATTGAAATTAAAAATGATATTCTTAAAATATCTGAAAATATAGAAAAAGTTTTATAAATATTACTTTTTGCCATATCTCTTTTTAAATTTCTCAACTCTACCAGCTGTATCTACAAAGATCTTTTTACCAGTATAAAATGGATGAGATTGAGAACTTATTTCTATTTTAACTAAAGGATATTCTTTACCATCTTCCCATTTAATCTTTTCTTCTGTTTCTATTGTAGATCTTGTGATGAATTTAAAATTACTTGCTGTATCTAAAAATACAACTTCTCTATAATTTGGATGTATTCCTTTTCTCATTATTTTATAAATTAAATAATCGATATTTATAAATTAAACAATCTATATAAACACAAATATATAAAAAAATTATGATATTTATAAATTTCTAATTATCTCATTTTAAATTTACTATTATATCTGCTAAATTTTATTTATAAATATCATTTCTTCAATAGTGATTTCTTTTTCCTTTTTAGTATTTATTCTATCTATACTCATTCCATATCAAGATGATTAGTAATTATTTGAAAATTACTATTTATTCTGCTATATAATTTTTCAGTTATTATTGGTATAGTACTAGAAAAGAAATTGTCTATTGCCGACCGAAATTCTTTTGCTGTTTT
>JAAGZN010000681.1 GCA_024206165.1 Bacteroidota bacterium | reverse complement strand
TGAAAAAGACCCTAGAGCTTTAGCTGTATTACAACAAAAACAAAGAGATGTTTGGGCGTTAGAAGATGCTGCTTTTGAAGCTGATGTAGATAGAAAGCTTATAAAGCTTCAAGAAGAAGGGAATACTCTTGCACAGGCAGAATTTCTTATAGAGGAAGAAAGAATGGCTAGAATAGCAGAAAGAAATGGTGCTGAAGTAGATATGGAAGTGGCTAAGATTGAGTCTATAAAAGCTGTTAGATTAGAGTATATAGGGTGGTTATCTTCAATAGGAAGCACTATGAAGAAATTATCTAAGGACAATGAAGGTTTAGCTAAAGCTGCTGTTATAGTAGAGAAGTCTGCTGCTACAGCTAAGGTAATTGCTAGTACTCAAGCTGCTAACGCTGAAATAATGCAAGAATCAGGAGCTGCTGCGACTAAATCTATAGTTCAGGGTAAAGCTGCTGTTGCAGGAGGTGTAATACTATCTGCTAACCCTGTTACTGCTGCTATGGGTGCTGCTCAAATAGCTGCAGGTAATGCCTCTATTGCTGCTGCTGCTCCTATCGCTGCTTCTGCAAAAGGAAGGATATTAAAGAATAATATAGGTGCAGGATTAGCTATTGCTAATATATGGGCTGAATCACAAGGTAGTTCAGGAGACGCAGGAGGAGGTTCAGGTGGCTCTGGTGGAGGAAACTC
>JAAGZN010000680.1 GCA_024206165.1 Bacteroidota bacterium | reverse complement strand
ATATTATAATATATTATAAAAAAAACACAATCGGCATCTATCACTAATAAAATAGGTTGAGATAAAATAAGAAAACCTATTTTGATAATAAAAATTTGATGCTAAAATACAGAAATTTAGGTGTTTTCTATCTGACACTATGTAAGAAGTTAACTGTAACATTATTCTGGTCCCTTGTATTCTTGCTATTCCTCTAAGTTCTGTACCTGAATTTATTTCTAAAGTTGGAATAGATTCTTTCAATATAATTTTAATGGGTTTACCATTTTTTATTGTTTGAGTTTGTTCTATTTTTGCTTCATAAAATTCATTCTCACTTTCATGTATCCTATGAGAGATAATTCCTTGTTTTAATACTTTTTTGATTTTTTTAGAATTAATAGGTTTTTTGACTTGCTTATTTTCTTGCTTTCTAGCTTTGAAGAATCCAAAAAAAGGATTTTCTTTTTTGACTTTTACTCTATAAGATAACTTGCTTTCTTCATCTTCATTTAGTTCTTTTAGTATTCTTTGATATTTGCTTATTTTCTTTTTAATTTCTTCTTTATTTCTTTTCAATTTTGGCTCTTCAAATAAATATTCCTCTTTATTTTTTCTTTTTTTAGAAGCTATTATCGAAAATATATTTATTAGCAATAATGCCAATCCTGATATTCCAATATATATTATAATTTTCTTTCCCTTCATTTTCTTATCGTTTTTGCTCTTAAAATTATTTTAGAAGGTATTGTTATTTGAAAATTTCTTTCTGTACCTTCCTCGGATAAGTTTATTTCTAATTCTCCATTTACAGCTCTAATTGGTATTCCAAATTCATGATAAACACATGATTTTGGCTTTAAATTTATTTCTTGTGGAAATAGTTCTGCTGTTACTTCTTCTCGTTTTTCTTGACTAAAAATTATAAGGCTTCTTAAATATTCTATATATTCAAATCTGTAATTAGTAAGTGTTAAATGCACTGATGAGTTGTTTTCTATAAAAATTCTTAGATATAAATGAGTTTTGCTAACAGCTAAATTTGTAAGTATTACTTTTATGCCATATTTTTTTGTTCCATAAGTCTGATACTTTTGAAATGCTCCTTTAGACCATATTTTCTTTTGTTTTTTATTACTTTCTTTTTTATCAAAATCTTTTTTTTCTTCATAATTATCTATAACATGTTTAATTGGAGCTTGTTTTTCTGCATAAATCTCTCCTACAAATATTCTCTTTTCTTTGCCATAAATTACAAATAATGAGGTTGAAGCCACATTTTCCTTTTTTGCTCTTATTAATATGCATCTCCCATTAGATTTTATATGATAATCTCTGCTTCCTGTTTCAATAGTTGATATATTTCCTTTAAATATTAATGTTGTAATTTTATCAATTGAAATAGGAAATTTTTCTACTTCTCCTTTTGAATTATAATTCCATAATGAAGATAATATTATGATTAAATAGATATTCCGAAAATTAATATGTGTAAGATCAATGTTTTTAATATTGTAAACATCGAATTTTCTTTCATTCCCAATGAATATTTGTTTATTTTGTATCTTCATTCTTTTGTTGATTAGATACAAATGTTAAACTCCTTATTTGTATGTCATATGGATTAGCTTTGCATCTTTTTATAGGTTCTATTTCAAAATAAACTCCTGATGATGTATTCATATCTTCTAATACAGATTCAGAATTGGGAAATCTAAAGTTCACTTCATAACTGAGATATACTTCTATTGGGGATTTTTCAAGAGACATCTCTAATTCTTTTATTTTTACTGTTGAGATACCATTATGAACTTTGTATAAAAGACGGATATCTTCATTTAGTTTACTTATCAATAATTTTGCGCTTTTTTCATCCATATAATGGATTATTTCTTCTAAATTCTCTTCTAAGGAATATTCATGATTTGAAAATATCCTTTCTAAAAGAAAACGAGAAAATATCATAATTTCATTTTTATCTCTCCATAAGGTTGGAGCTTTTCTTTTTACTGCTTCTTTTATATCATTTCCACATATTACATATACATTATCTTGTTTGCTTAGTCTAACTA
Source organism: Bacteroidota bacterium (assembly GCA_024206165.1). Classification (GTDB taxonomy): domain Bacteria; phylum Bacteroidota; class Bacteroidia; order Cytophagales; family Amoebophilaceae; genus JAAGZN01. The sequence goes on along the minus strand of JAAGZN010000680.1, from coordinate 1,566 downwards.
TTTTTAAGCCTAAATAGATTACTAAAAATGATAGTATAATTGTTATGCCTATGGAAAATGATATTAGGTAGAGGTATAGTCGTTTTAGTAAAAAATTAAACCAGTTATAATTGTCAAATTTATATTCCATAATTATACCGCATTATTTGAAAGATTTGTGGTGATTTTCAAGACTTTTTAATTGGCTAAATATCAAAGCAGTTGAAAGTATTTCTTCTTCTTTTTCTGTAGTTAATATGCTTTTTTCTAAGCGATTTGTTAATTCGTTATCTAAATTGAAACACTTTGTACGCTTTTGTTCTATAACCATTTCTATCATCATTATATCTGCTGTTGTTAAGCTTTCTTTTGTTTTTTCTTTTTCTAGATTTATTATTTCTTCTTTTAATCTTGTTATCTCTTTTTTTATAAAATTTATTTGAGCTGTCCTTTTGCTTTGTAATGACTCTTTTATTTCTTCTTCTCTTTTTTCAGCTGTCTCATATCTCAGTATTAAATTTCTCCCCCCTTTATTATTTTTTAATTCTATTGCCAGTTGCTTTTTTGTTCCTTTTATGTATGAGGATTTATTATAACCTTTTGAAAAGAATTCTTCATAATCTTTTTTTAAATCTTCATTTCTTTGGCTTGATGGCAAATAGATAGCTGGATTTGTTTTAGGTATATAATTCTTTTTTCCTTTTCTGTTATTTTTCATCTGTTTTGCTATTGAAGAAGCTATTTTTTGTGACATCTTTTTGAAATAATACATTTCTTCAACTTTTTTCTCAGTGTTCTGAGCTTTCCTAACTATTCTTGTTATCTTTTCTAATCCTGTTAATTGAGTGGCTGCTATTCTATTTATCTTTGATTCTATTGAATTTGAATTGGTTGTTATATTAAATAATTTCTTTGCTGTATCTCCATAAGGAATGAATGATAATGCTTCTTTACCTAATTTTTTTGTGCTACTCCACATTTTTTTTATGTCCAGTGCATTTGCTTGATAATTTAATCCTATTATTAAAGTGCTTGTTATTAAGTAGATCCTCCTTTTCTTGCGAAATATGATTGTGATAATTTGCCTTTTTTTTATTTTTAATATTTTTATTTTTTTCATAATTACTCAGATTATATCGATTTCTTAATCTTAAATTTCATTGATTTAAATGAATCTCCTTCAGCTATTTCTACTTGATAAAATTTGTCAATAAATTCAAATAAATACCATGGATCTAATCCTCTTGCAAATAGGCGAAGTATAAAAATCACCAAAAGAAAAATGGAAGGGATTGCTAATACTATAAAAATGCTAATATTAAATAACCATTGTAGAAATAGAAGAATGAATATTTGTATTACTAGTGAAAAAAATATGAAAAAGAATTCTTTAAAATAAAAAGGACCTATTTTCCCATTTATATTTAATATCTGAGTTGATATTTGTTTATATATACTCATTCCATATCAAGATGATTAGTAATTATTTGAAAATTACTATTTATTCTGCTATATAATTTTTCAGTTATTATTGGTATAGTACTAGAAAAGAAATTGTCTATTGCCGACCGAAATTCTTTTGCTGTT
>JAAGZN010000679.1 GCA_024206165.1 Bacteroidota bacterium | reverse complement strand
TAATTAATTAACTTATTATTCGATAGATGTGCTTTTCATATGTTTTCTGGTTTTATATGCTTATTGCTTCTTTTTTGATTTATACACAACTTAAATTGTGATTTTTAGTTGTGGTTTTGTTTTCTTACAAACACTATATAAGGCTTTGTAAGTAATTTTTTGATTAGAAATATTTTCTGCTTTTTGACAAGATATTTCATTTATTATCAAAAAGAAAAGAATAAAATTATTAATTTTTAATAAAAAGTTTTGTTTCATTTTATGCATTCTTAATTCTAAATATTTGTATTGATCTTTATAAATATACTAGGCATATATCAAAATACATTTGAAAACATTTAATAATCAAAGAATTAAGATCAATTATTAGTTATGTTTCAGTATATTCTTTATTTATTTAGCATCAATTTTTTTGTAAATAAATGATCTTACAAAAAGCCTAAAAAGTATATATCACCCAGAATTTAATGAATAATCTATTTTTGGCCTAAAAATAATGTTTCGTTTTGGTCAAAATGACAGTTGGTAAATATAATGTGACTTACATTAATTTAATATACTTAAAATTATTTTTAAATTTTATAATAATTTATATGAATTAGTAAAATATATATATAAAATATTATTTTATAATCAGTGTTTTATTATAAGAACAAAAATAAAAAAAATACAATTTTATTTATTGTTTGATAATTTTAAATAAATGAAATATTCAATAGAAAAGTAATTTAGAATAAGACTTTATTTGTAAAATTTATAAACCCTAGATACAGAAATTAGTATGTAATGTCAATTAGTATATTAAACTAGCGAGAATAAATTTTCTTTTTTTTTCTTTTTTTGTATTATTTTTTTTTATTAAAAACAAATTAAAATATATATGGTATTTTATCTGAAAAAGTACAAATAATCTTGGAAAATAGTATAAATATGTATAGATTATATATATGAATATTCTAATATCAAATTATAGATAATCAAGTATATATGCTGTTTTAATTGCAATATAGGGATTTGATTTTTTATAATGAATAAAAACTATAATATATAATAAATTACTACTTTGATACTAAGATATATTACTTATATAGGGTAATATTATCAATTAAATGAAAAATTATTTTAAAAATTATATTGACTATATCAAAAATTATATTAAATTTATATTCTATTAGATGTTGTGAGAAATTAGTTAATATTATTTACGACTAAAAAAAAGAATTTTATAAAGAAAAATAGATATTAAAAAAATTATAAAAATTTAAAATTTATAGATATGAGAAAAACTATAAAAAATGGATATTCATCTGATGAATTATCTGAATTCGAAGATTTAATTAAAAATAAACTTAATGCAGCTAGAGATGAACTGATTTATATGAAAGGATCTTTAGATAAAACAGGGATTGATGAAGTTAGACCAAATGTAAAACTTTTTGAAGAGAGCTCTGAAGAATCTGAAAAAGAAAATTTATGTAGATTGGCAACTAGACAAAATGAGTTTATTTCTAAATTAGAGCAAGCTTTAATTCGAATTAAAAATGGAACATATGGAGTATGCATGGTTTCCGGTGAGCTAATTAATAAAGCCAGGTTGAAGGCTGTTCCTCATACTACGCTGTCTATTGCAGCTAAAAGAAGAAGAAATTTTTAAATCATTAAATTTTAATGCTATATATTATCTAAACTTAATAATTATAAGTTTGTTTTATATATTTAAAATTTCCTATGTAGATGTTTTTAGTTAAAATGATTTAAAATTGTTTTTTGCTCTCTGCTGTATTCTAAATTTTGATATCTATTGAAATACAAATGTTAATTCATAATTAGATCATTATCCTTTTCTGATTATAAATTTATTAGTCAAGCATTCCCTTTATTTTTAATTTCTATCCTAGTTAGTATTTTTTTATATTTGGTATAATAAACTTTTAAAGATAATATTCTTTTAAAATAAGAATATTGATTTAGGTAATTTTTAGATAGTTAATTAACTCAATTTGTGAAATATTTTTAGTTTATTATATTAAGCAAGACAACTTCATTCAGAAAAATAATTATTAAATAATATGAAGTTAAACTTTTGATTTATGTTTTATAAGATCTTTCTCAAAGCTCAAGATGACAATCATATAATATAATTTAGAATATTTACTATCCGACATTAATGAAGAAACTATTTCTTGAACTTCATAACATTAACCATATAATTTGAAATAATAATTTAAAAAATAATTTAATTATAAATGATTTATAAAATTGAAAAAGAAGATAATATTACAAAAGCTCGCGCTGGAAAAATAATAACTAAAAAAAATATTGAAATAGAAACTCCCATATTTATGCCAGTAGGAACATTAGGTTCTGTTAAAGCTATTCATCAAAGAGAACTTATTGAGGATATAAAAACTAAATTAATCTTAGGAAATACTTATCACTTATACTTTAGGCCTGGATTAGAAATTTTAAAGAAAGCAGGCGGTCTACATAAATTTATGAATTGGAATAACTTGATATTGACGGATAGTGGGGGCTATCAAGTTTATTCATTAGCTGACAATAGAAAAATTACTGAAGATGGTGTTGAATTTAAAAATCATAAAGATGGATCAAAACATTTTTTTTCACCAGAAAAAGCTATAGATATACAACGAATAATAGGTGCTGATATAATTATGGCTTTTGATGAATGTACTTCCCCAGATTGTTCATATCAATATGCTAAAGATTCAATGTCTCTGACTCATAGATGGCTAAATAGATGTATTAATAGGTTTGGTAATTCTAAAACTAAAGAAAATGATTATCAATCATTATTTCCAATTGTTCAAGGTGGTATTTATAAAGACTTGAGAAAAATATCAGCAGAAACAATTTCAGAAGCTGATATGCCCGGAAATGCTATTGGCGGAGTTTGTCATCCAACCGGTCATTTATATGAAATTACTGAATTTGTATGTGATATCCTTCCTAAAGACAAACCTAGATATTTGATGGGCGTTGGTACTCCAAAAGATTTATTAGAATGTATATCTTTAGGTGTTGATATGTTTGATTGTATTATGCCAACAAGAAATGGTAGAAATGGAACTTTATTTACTACTAAAGGTATTATTAATATTAGGAATAGAAGATGGAAAACAGACTTTTCTCCTATTGATCAAGATTTAGGAGGATATGTAAGTACTCATTATTCTAAGTCTTATCTTAATCACCTTTTCCAAGTTCATGAAATATTAGGATTTCAGATTGCTAGTATTCATAATCTTCGATTTTATCTTTGGTTGGTAAAACAAGCTAGAAACCATATAATTCAAAATGATTTTAATATATGGAAAAATGATGTTCTTAAAATTATATCCGATAAAGTATAATTAAATATTAAAATTTTTAAATCTGTTTTAATTTTATTATTTTTATATATTCGACATAGGTCAAGATGTATCTAAAACCGATTATTTTCATATAGAAAAGACCGATTATTAGAACATTTTCAAATGGAAGTAGTATATATCAAAATATTAGGCATTGTTAACTTAGTATAGTTATTTATAAATTCTGTATTTTAAAACTTCAAAATAATTTTTAAAATGAAGAATTATTTTGCGAAAAACCTTAAGACCTATTTTAAATTAACAATGCCAAATATTTTATAATTATGAAAAAAACTAACTTATTTTATATAGTAATATTTATATTATTATTTAATTGTTGGGATAAAACTGGTAAAAAACCTGGTAATGCTTCAGTAAATAACAATAATCAAAATGACAATTATCAAAATCCTGATAATTTGGAAGATGATGATATTGAAGAGGAGTCAACACCTATAAATAATGATAATACTCAAAATGGCAATAAAAATACAAAACCCAAAAAGCCTAATCCTGATAATTTGGAAGATGATGATATTGAAGAGGAGTCAACACCTATAAATAATGATAATACTCAAAATGGCAATAAAAATACAAAACCCAAAAAGCCTAAAAAAAATAATGATCAAAAAGGAAATAATGATCAAAAAGGAAAAGATGATAAACTAAAAGGAAATAATGTTAAAAATCTTGATGATGAGGATGTTACTAAACCATCTAGAATTATAGAAATTACAAATAAAGTAAATAATATTTATAAATACTTCGATTCAGAGCCATATGATAATATTATCCAAAGCGATGAAATAGACAAAATTTTACAAAAGCCTACTGATAAATGGACCCCAGAAGAAAATATAAAATGCGCTAAAGCATTGAAAACAGATGTCAAAACCAAAAAAACACTTTTGAATATTATTGATGAGGGAGGAGTATCAATAAATGAACTTCTATCATCTACAAAAGATGAGATTAAAGAATCATTTGATGATTTAGATGATACTACAGTTGGTAAACTATATGACATACTAACCAAATTTAAAACCGATTTAAAAAATAGAACTAAAAAACCTTTTAAAGATTGGAATAAAGAAGAATTTATAATTTGGTTGCAGTCATTAGATATAGGTGATAAAAAAAATAAAGATATAATTATTAAAGCATTGAATGATGAAGATTTATTTATTAGCAATTTCAAAGATGATTCTTTTAAATCTGGAAAAGAAATTTATGATGGATTTAAAGATTCAGGAAAAATTGTAGACCAAAAATTCCTAAATTGTTGTGATTCTTTCTTTAATGAAATATTAAGATTTAGAGTACAAAAAAATGAAGCTATTAATAGTGGTATTATAGGACTTCAAAACTGTGGGAATACATGCTTCATTAATACTGTAACTCAATGTTTATTACAATCACCTGGATTAGTTCAACATTTTAGAAAACCATATAAATATGATTATAGTGGAAACCCCGATATGTATGACGCATTTAAAAAATTAACTCTTGAATCAATACAAGAAAATTCTAAATCAAACAAGATTCCTCCTGAAGAACTAATACAAGAACTAAGAAATAGTGATGTTAAATTTCGTAGAGGAGCTCAAGGAGATGCATTAAGTGCAACATCTAAAATAATTGAATTACTCGATGAAAATATTAGAAAAAGGAAAATAAAAAATTCTAATTTACAAGAAGGAGAGTATAAAAAACACCCAGGTTCTTGGCATATAGAAAACGCTACTGAAACTGATGAAGAATTTGAAAATGAACTTATTGAAAAAAAATCTAAAGAATATAATCCTTCTAAAATATCATCGCCTATTCGTGAAAATATACATTTTATAGAAAAGTCAACATTTAAATGTTTAATTTGTGATTATAAAGAATACAGATATGAAATAAACGAAAAATTATTGTTACCATTAATAGATCATTCAATGGAAATAACTATAAAAGACAAGGATGGTGGCGATACTTTTAAATTTAATGTTTTAGATTATATTCCTATAAAAGTTATAAAATATCAGATTTTGAATTACCTTAGAAAAAAGAATTCTAAAATTAATATAGAAAAAGATATTGATAAGATTTCTATGTATGATGACAATTCGATAGAAATTAAAGATGAAGATGAAGAAAAAAATGAAATAAAAAATGAAAAATTAGTAGGAAAGAAAATTGAGATTAAATTTAAGAAAAAATCAATTAATAAGATATTCGATCTTTCAATTAAAAAAAATAATTATACAAATATTTCTAGTATTGTTGAGGGAATTAAAACCTATGAACAAGTGAAGCTTGTGGATAGAGGAGCTGTTTTAAAATGTAAATGTAAATTTAATAATCGTGAATCTTTGACCTTCAAACAAACTAATAAAATTATAAAATATCCTAAAGTATTAATAATCACAATCGATAGATATTCTGATGGTGAAAAATATGAGGAGCTTGTAAAATATAACTCAACTGAAAATATAGGTCCATATAATTATGATTTATATGGTGTTGTAAATCATAGTGGTAATTTAGCAGGTGGACATTATTGGGCTTATGTAAAAGGTCTAGATGATAATAAATGGTATAATGCTAATGATTCAAGAATCACTAATATAAATGAAAGTGATGTTATAAATAAAAACAGTGCCATAATTTTAACTTATAAGATGAGAGAAAATTAATAAAATAATTTTGTTTTTCCTTAATTATGCAATAAACTCCAAGTAATTTAAAAGATATTTAGTTATGAAAAAAAAGAGCTTATTTATATATACTCATTCCATATCAAGATGATTAGTAATTATTTGAAAATTACTATTTATTCTGCTATATAATTTTTCAGTTATTATTGGTATAGTACTAGAAAAGAAATTGTCTATTGCCGACCGAAATTCTTTTGCTGTT
>JAAGZN010000678.1 GCA_024206165.1 Bacteroidota bacterium | reverse complement strand
CATCAAGAAATGGAATATATTTTTGAAAACCAGAAAATCTTTTTATTTTTAGCATAATCGATTATGGCTCGATTAATAATTACCCCGGGTTTGGGCAATATGCTTGATTTTTGGGGTAATTTTTCTATTAAATATACCGCCAAATCTTTGTTTTTAACTAAATTTTATTGATTTTTTCTTTTAACGAAACTCCCTATTTATTTATAAATTCTAAAAATTCTATTCCATCTAATTCTTTTAAAGATATTTTTATTTGATCTTTTATCAATAGAAAACAATACCATCACTGCTTTTCCTAAGATATGATCGTCAGGTACAAAACCTGTAAAACGGCTATCTTTAGAATTATGACGGTTATCACCAATCATAAAATAATAATTTTTTTTGAAGACATATTTAGTTAATGCTTTATTATTAATTAATAATTTATCTTCTAAAATTTCTACATTTTTATTACCTTCATAAAACTTTATTACTTCACCATATAAATCTAAGTTGTTAGAATTTATTTCAATTTCCATTCCTTTTTGAGGTATAGTAATTGGGCCATAAAAGTCTACATTCCAATTATTATTACCAAATATTCCAGGTATTGATATTTCTATTGGTACTATATTTTTTTCAATTTTATCTATAAAATCATAATTTGATATTTTATCAGCGATACATTTTGTAGTAAAAACCATATATCGATCTCCTATATGACTATAATTATCAATCTTATTTTCTTCAAAAAATGAAGCATCAAGTTTTTTATTAGATTTTATATTATAGCTATTAAAAATCGTTTTGGGTTCATCAAGTAATTTATCATTTATATAAATTTTGCCTTCATCAATTTTAAGTGAATCTCCAGGCAATCCAATACAACGTTTTATATAATATGTCTTAAGATCAGTTGGATATTGCAACTCATGAGGGCCATTAAAAACTACTTTATCTCCTCTTTTGATTTTAGAAAAACCAAATAATCTTAAATATGGCAATTTGATTAAAGAGCTATAAGACTTCAAATTCGTTCCCAAGATCTTCTGATGTGTTAAAGGAATTTGTAAAGGAGTCATTGGAAATCTAGGACCATAATGAAGCTTACTTACTGCAACAATATCTCCAGTTAATAAAGTTCCTTCCATGGATGAGCTTGGAATTTTGAAATTTTCAAAAGTTCCCCATCTTATAATTGTGGCTATTAAAATTGAATATATTAAGGATTTAATCCATTGATTTTCTTTTGAGTTTTTAGTTTTTTTCATTTATTTATAATTTTCTAAATATAATAAAAATCAAGTATTATTTAAAAATGAAATGAAATTTAATGAATTTTTAGTATATTTGTTATATGTTATATCATTTTAATTAAATTAAAAATAATGCTTAACAAAAATTTTATATATCTATTTCTTGTCTATTTTTCTATCTTATCATGTGGCAATAAAAATAATACCAGCGATGAGAAGAGTACATCTGGAAATTCTATCAACACCCAAAATTATGAACGCACAGATCAAAATCATGAAGAAAAAGATAACGATGAGCCATATCGACGAAATCATCAACAAAATCAAAACAATTATCCAGAAGATCTGAGTGATGAAGAAAAGATACAATCTCAAAAAAGTTTTGAACAAAAATTATTTGGAAATCCAAAATACTTTGATAGTAATTTTGAATGCACATTTAATAATCGAGAAAATATACAATCAAATTTATCTTCAGAAGGAGAAGAAAAATTTAAGGAAGAATTATTTAATGGATTTAAAAAACAAATTCCCAAAAAAAGTCTTAAGGATCTAATTTTAACCAAATTTCAATCTCAATATGACTCGTTTGACTATAATCAACAAAATGAGATTAATGATATTTATGATCAACAATTAGAAAAACAAGTTAAAGAAGATATTGAGAATTTAAAAACTGATCAAGCAATATCAGAAGATGATTTAGAAAAAATAAGAGATATCATTCAAGGGATAAAAAGTACAAAAGGATATAATTATAATTTTGATGATTCAGAAAATAATTTAAAAGAAAAGATTAAGAATAAATTAAGTTTTACAAATAATAGTAAAATATTAAGCCAACTCCTAAAAATTGTTCCTTATGGTTATTATTTAGAGTCAGAAATTAAAGAGAAATTAAATAAACTCGTATCCGAAGAAATTCTTGGAATGACAAAGTTAGATGATTTGTTCAGAATAAAATCAATAAGAGAATTAGATCATACTATAGCCAATAAATATGAAGAAAAATGCAAAGAGATATTGGTTAATAACATAGATAATTTAAGCTGGGAGCAATTTATAAAAATAGTTAATATAGATTATTTAAAAGACATTGTACTTGATTATAAGTTAAAGAAAGAGTTTTTAGAGAAATTTAAATTATTATTTAGTAAAGAAATAGATTCAAAGAAAGATCTAAAAGATATAATTAACTTCCTAGAATTAGAAGATAATAAAGAAGCACTAAATGAATATTATATAAAAAATAGCATTAAAAAAATTATTGAAAATAAATTTATAGAAAAAATAGAAAATGATAATTCAGTTGATGAGATTGATATGTTTATAGAGCTAGATAAAAATGAATATATAAAAAGCTTACGAAATAATTCCAAATTCAGTAAAAAATATAATGAATTAAAACAAAGGGTTGTTAAATCAAGTATTCAAAGAATTAATGAAATAGAAAAGATTTTAGGATATAAAAGTAAATTTAATACATATTTATATAGGGATTTAATACCTATAATTGATAATAAACTTGATGAAATATTATTAAGCAATAGTTTTAAAAACCAGCCACTCAATATAATAAGTGAAATTAAAGATAAATATTATTTAAAATTTAATCCAGATCAACGTGATAATATAAAAGAGATTATAAAACAAAAAACCAATTTCCCAATTTATCAAAAGGAATATGAAAAAATAAAACATATTAAAACTTTAAAAGATATTTTTGAATATGTAGCATTAGATACATTTGATAAATATAATGAAGCCCATCTATTTGCAATTAGAAAAGTAATATCTGAAATAATTGAAAATTTATCTAATCCTTTAGAAGAACATACAAAAATTTTAAATAAACAAAATCCATATGATAATCTAAAAATTAAGAAATCTAGATATAGTAGTTCCAATCCTGGTTACTGTTTATGTTTAATTGAAGATCAATTGGCGATTTCTGATAAACCTATTGAAACTTCTAAAAATAGTTCTTTAAGTGAATTAAAAGATTATTATAAACTTATAAAAACATATAATGCTCAAAATGATTATATCGAAGCTGTTAAAAACATCATAAAGAAAAAAGAATTAGAAGAAATTTTAAAATTAGATATTGGAACTTTGATTAATGATATTATTAGTTCAAAGAAATCTGGAAATGAATATAATTTAAGGCGTAAGGGATTGATTCAGAAAAAAGAGGATCTAAAAAGCTATTTTTCAACTCTTGACATAGAAAATTTTGTTAGAGTTTTTGATAATCTTAAATCAAGATTCAGATATAATAAAGGTAAAGAAATTATTAATATTTTAAAGGAACAATATAAAAATAGAAAAAATGAAATAACTCAAAATATTTTTGAGAAAAAGTATAAAGACAATCCTAAATTAATTTTGAAAAACTACGACTCAAGATATTTAGAAAAAGTTGAAAAAGAATATTTAGAGAAAAATTATATTAAAGCAAAAAAAGAAGTTGAAAAAGAATATTTAAATCTATTTAATAGTAAAAATTCAAATGAGTATATTAAGTTTTATGATGAATTAAAATACAAATATAGATACTCTTATAATATCTCCGAAACAGAAAAATCAATAATTAAGCATTATATAGAAAAAATACATAAACAAATCGAAGCAAAAGAAAAAGAAATACTTGATAACTATAAAAAATTAAGTATAAAAGAATTTATTAAATTTGGAATTAAAAATAAAAGCGAAAAAATAAAAGATATTTTTAAAGAATTTATTGATATGAGCAATTATGTAGAACCTTTCACATATCATAAAACATACTATAAAGATATCTTTGCTCAAAGATTAAATGAAATTAAAAAATACAAAAAACAATTATTTGAAAATGAAATATCTAAAAAATTAAATAATGGTTTGAAGACATTTTTTACAAATTATTATGCTTTAAGATTTGGATTACCAAAATTTGGGTATGCATACATAGGTAATGATTTAGTACCTTATAGTATAAAAAATAAAGAAATATCATACAATAAAAAAGGTATGTATAATGATATTGATTTATTAAAACAAGCTGCTATATCTAAAATAAAAGAAAAGAATTTACAAACTTTAAGCACAAATGATATAAATGAAATTATAGATAATGCTTTAAAAACAGTTAGAAATTGGGAAGAAATTATGCATTCTAAATATCATGGTTACTCTTTATGTGAATATTTCTTAAGTCATAATAACTTTATTTATCTGTCAAATATTTATGAAATTTTAAAAGAAACAAACAATAAAAATGCAGCAAAAGAATTTAAAAATATCCTAACAAAGAAAATGAAAGAAAAAATAAATTTAATTTATAAAAATAAGATTAGATATGAATTTAAATTAAAATTTGATCGTTCTGGAAAAACTTATCCTAAAAAAACATATATTTACTACATTACAAGTTATTCACGATATACAAAAAAATTTATTAAAAAAAGTGAGTTAGGAGAATTGATCAATCAAGATACTCCAAAGATTTATGCTGATTTATTGAATTCTTTATCTAAGGAAGGTTTGAAAGAAGAAAAGATTTTGAGAGATGAAACATTAAAAGATAGGATTAAACAAGCTTTTAATAATGCACAAGGTTCTTCACAACAAAAATCAGATAAGAAAGATGAATCTGTTAAAAAAACTGATCCTTTGACAAAAAAGCAGGCTACAAAATTAAGAACTTATTTAAAAAAATATAATACCATAGCTAACTTAAAGAAAGTACTTTCTCAAAAAGAAATAAATGAAAATGAAAAAGATCCACAATTAAAATTATTTGAAAGATCTTACAAAGAAGGTATTAAACTTAATATGGAAGGAGATGCTACAACTATAATAGATCTTAGATTGATGGGATATATAACTAGTCTTTTAAGTAATTCTCCAAAACCTAATTTACAAATAAAAATAACTAATAATAAACTAGATCCCACTGGCAATATGAATTTTGATTACTATGATAATTTATATAATTTAATTAGTTTATTTATACCTAATTTAAACAAAACAGCTGATGGGTCTAAAAACGTATTAATTCATAAGCTTTTAGATATTTTAATTGAAAATTTTATTGAAAATGATAGTTTCATCAATAAACAATTTAAAGTTTATTTAGAAGTAATAGCACCATCACAGAAAGATATAGAAAAGAAAGATGAAAATATGATAAATAAAATTTTGAAAAAAATATATTCAGATTAATCGAAAGGAATTTAAAGATTATATAAATAAAAATATATATTATCTTTAAATATTTTCTAAATAGATTTTGATCTAATAATAGCCATCTTTTCATAAGTCATATTAAACATTGAATTAATAATCCCTGAAGAGCCAAGACCAGATCTTTTTCTTCCACCAAAGGGCATCCAATCTACTCTAAATGCACTATGATCATTAACCATAACTGCAGTAGCATCAATTTTTTTGATTGTATCAATAGCGACATCCAAATTTCTGGTAAAAACAGCAGCTTGAAAAGCATAAGGTAAACTATTAGCTCTTAAGATGGCTTTATTTCTATCATCATATGTATAAATGCATATTACAGGACCAAATAATTCCTGCTGAGATACCTCAGTATCATCAGGAGGATTTAAGAGAAGAGTGGGCTTATAACAAGTATCAGAAATTTTTTCACCACCACATAATAATTTTGCACCTTTTTTAATAGCCTTTTTAACCCAATTATCAACTCTATTAACATTCTCAGGAGTAATCAAAGGACCTACTTCTATTCTAATATCTTCTAATTGGGGATCACCAACAATTAATCTATTAGTTAGTTTAATTAATTGTTCTGTAACTTCATTAACAATAAATTCATGTATAAATAATCTTTGAATTGAAACACATACTTGACCAGCATGATAAAAACCTCCTTTAACTATCAATGGCAATAAAGAATCAATATCAGCATCTTCACACATTATTATCGGAGCTACACCCCCATGTTCTAAACAACAACTCGAACCTTCACCTAATAAAGATCTAAGTTTCCAACCAACATCAGCAGATCCTATAAAAGACATATAACTAATTCTTGAGTCACCAATAATTTTAGAGGTAACTTCATTAGTACATAAAGCTAATTGACACCAAAATTCAGGCAAACCAGCTTCTTCTAATAATTCTAAAATTTTAATGCAGGAAAAAGGTGTTTTGCTTGCAGGTTTGATTATTATGGGACAATTAGAAGCTAAAGCAGTGATTACCTGATGTATAATTAAATTAACAGGGTGATTAAAAGCACTAATAGCAAATATAACACCTATAGGATCTCTATAAGTATAAGCAACTCTATGTTCACTAATAGAATTAATCTCCATAGGTATTTGCCTACCCATTAAATTTGGGATAGTATTAATAGCAATTTGAACTCCATTGATTGCTCTTTCTATTTCAATTTTAGAATCAACAAAAGGTTTTCCTCCCTCTATTACTGCTTGTCTTACTATTTCTAGTTTATTTAATTTTAATAGAGATAAAAAATTTTCTAAAATGGTTATTCTATGATAAGGTTTTAACCATTTTCTTTTATCTAAAAATAGTTTGTGAGCATTTTCTAATTTATTCGATATTTTGTCATAATCCATATAATCTAGAGTACCTATAATATAATTATCATAAGGATTACTGACTTCAATTTTTTTCATAAAAGATATATTGAAATAATGAAATTAACTTTAAAAAATTAAACTTAAAAATAAGTCCCCTCTATAATAAGCCAACAATAAAGGGGTATAAATAGCTAATATTATAAACTATCACAGCATATCAAAATACATCTTTTAGTTTTTATACATATTCCATAAAGGTATAATACATTCATATATAATTTTATATATATAATAAATAACTTATCGCATATCCAGACACCCTTATATTGCAATATTTAAAATTAATATTAAAAAAACAAAAATAATTACAAATAGATTCTACCAAAATAAAATTCATAGTTTCTATATTTTTTTTAAAAAAAATAATTTTACATAAAAAATTAATAAATTCTTTTTTCCTAATCTGAGTATTTATATTAAAAAAGTTATATTAGTTTTCTCACTTAAGAAATAGTAGATTTATTTTTGAATTAATTAAAATTAATATTGAAGCAATTACTTATGAAACTAAAAATTTTGAAGAAACAGGAAAATAGTAGTATGTGCTTTGTGTGTGGATTGGATAATCAATTTGGTCTTAAGTCTTTTTTTTATGAATTAGAAAATAAAGAAATCTTAGGAAAATTTATAACTAAAGATTATCATCAAAGTTATCCAGGAAGACTACATGGAGGAATCGCTGCTTCAATATTAGATGAAACAATTGCAAGAGCTATAATGCCTTATTATGCAAATACTGTTTGGGGTATCACATTAGAATTTACAATTAAATATAGAAAACCACTTCCTATTGGAGAAGAACTAAATATAATAGCTAGAATTGGCCAAAATTCTTTTAGAGGTTTTGATGGTAATGCAGAAATATTACTAAAAGACGGAACAATCGCAGTTGAAGCCAAAGGGAAATATCTAAAATTACCTATTGAAAAAATAATAAATGAACAAAATCATTTACATTGGGAAGTCTTTCCTCATAAAAATGATCCTGAATATTTTAAAAAAATAAGTAAAAGTTAATATGCTATAAATTTAAAGTTGATATATGTTAATTATTTCATACTAATCGCAGGCAAAATATATCTAAAACTATTTGATTTAAAGAGTAATTCGATTATCAGATAAGTAGATATCAATAGAAATAAATTTTATGAATTATATTTAAAAAGCAAGTAATTTGAAATGATAATTACTAAGCTACCTATCATAGTTATAACACTTGGTACTTCATTAAAAAAATAAAAACTTAAAGGAATAGAAATAAATATTCTCATATATGTAACAGGGGCTATAAAATTAATATTAGCCAGTTTTATTGCTAATGTAAAACAAAGTTTAGCTATGTATCCTAAAAAGCCTAAGAGAATTAATAACTTCAAAGAAGACAAAGAAGGTATTTGAAAAAAAGGTATTACAAAAATACTAGCTATCATAAATAATAACGTATCCCCATAAAAAATCATTTGATGAGAAGGCTCTAATGAAGTGATATGTTTAGCAATAACTTTAGCTCCACTACTTAGAAAATTAGCAAGTATAGCTACAAATAACCCTAAACTATTTGCACTAAAGCTTGATGGATTAATAGCCAAATATACACCAATATATCCAACAATAATCAATAACCATTTTTGTAAATTGACTTTTTCATGTAGAAAGATCATTGCAATAAAAACTTGCATCATCGGCTCAGTATAGCCTATAGCTGTTGCGGTTAAAATAGGCAAATTAGAATATGCATAATAAGTACATAGCATAGAAACATATACTGTTACTGTTCTTAGCAAATACCATTTAATTGATTTTTTGCTTGGTTTGGATATTTTTTTTCTTAAAATTATGGGAATAGAAAAACAGATTCCAAATAATAATCTTGACCAAATAACTAAAGGTTTTTCTAAATCTTTACTAAGCTTTTTAACGACAGTAACTAATAATGAGAAAAAAAAACACCAACCTAACATTAAAAGAAACGCTTTAATCTTATTTTGCTTTGTCTTTATTTTATCCATTATCAATTTTGAAAAACTTTGAAATTCTCTGGCTTTTTACCTTTTGTATTTTTATAAAAATTTTCCCAAATAGGCAGGTCTTTTTTATAACTTCCTGAAGGAAATATTATTGGACCTGATTGCATATATGAATTTTTATAATCAAATTTTAATGTTAAAATAGGAACTTTTGCTTTATATGCAATATAATAAAATCCAGGATTAAAATTTTCTGTAGGGGCTCTAGTTCCTTCTGCAAATATAGCCACATAAACTCTGTTATGTTCTTTTAATTCATTAACAAATAGATTTATTGTATTAATTCCTTTATCTTTAACATTATATCTATCAATAAATACAGCACCAAAAAATTTTAATATTGGCCCCATAATTGTAGTATTGGATTCTTCTCTAAAGGCCATTCTAATTTTTCTATTATAATTGAAGAAGGACAATGCATAAAAAATACCCCAAAAGCCATCCCAGCTACTAGTATGTGGAGCTAATAACATTACACCCTTATCTATTCCATAAGGCAATTCATCTACTTTTTTCCAAAATATTTTTAAAATTAGTCTGCAAAACATTGATGCAAGTAAAAAAAATATTTTTGCAAAAAATCTAAGTATTATCATTTGAAATTACATGGTTTATCATATTTTAAATATACTAAAATATAAATTTAAAGAATGTTAGAGAATAAAATTTAATTTTATTGATTTATAACATAAATAGTATTTTATTTAAATTATTATCATGTTTTAAAAGCTGCTATTAATTTTATCATTCTTTTTAAGAAATTTATTCTTATTCTTTTAAAATCAAAACTTAATTCTTAAAAAAACTTACTGAATGAGGCGTTTGTAAACCGCATAAAAATACTTAAATTAGATTAATTTTATATAATTATCTAATAAAGTGTAATAAAGTATGAGCATATTTGACTTTCAGAGTAAATTTCCAAATGAGGAAGCATGTAAAAAATAT
>JAAGZN010000677.1 GCA_024206165.1 Bacteroidota bacterium | reverse complement strand
ATTTGTATCTTTGTTTTTTCAATACTAGGCCATCCTTTGTATATGTAGATGATTTACATTTTGGACATTCTTTCATTTATATAATTTTTGGTTTAATATATAAATTTAATCAAACTATACGAAATTAACAATGCCAAAATTTTTATGCTTTCTCTTCGATTTTTTTTTAGTATTTGTTGTATATCTTTTTCTAATAGACCTGTTGTCTTTTGGATGAATTCCATTGAGGCTCCGTTTTTTCTCATGCTAACAATCAGCTTTTCTATTCCTTTCTTTTCACCTACTTCTATTCCTTCTTGTCTTCCTTCTTGTCTTCCTCTCCTAAGCCCTTCTTCTATAGCATAGTCCATTGCTGCTTTATTATCTCTTTGAGCCTTTTCGTCTGATTCATACTTTATTAATTCTTCTTCTGTCCAGTATACTTTATCTAATTCTGAATAGGCTTGTTCTAATACTTGGTCTTGGGCTACTAGTTTTTTTAATTCTTCTGGGGTCGTCTCTTCTGCATGACGTAGAAAGTAATAAAATTTCTCCTCTAAATTTAGCTTTTCTATATTTTTTTGGTCTTAGGCTATCAAATTTTACTAAATCTACGAAAGTAAAACTTATTTTATCTAAATCATTTTCTAAGGTTTTTCTATCTAATGTTATATGTTCGCTTTTGTATTCTTTCTTTTCTGGGAATATTGAGAAGTTTGTGAAGGCTATAAATATTACTTCTTTTGTGATATATACATGAATTTAAATTGTAACTTTTAACTATAGTTTTGTTTGCTTACAAACACTAAATACTTGTTTCTTAGTTGCTAAATTAACCGAAATGTTTTTATGAATTTTTAATTTATATAAATAGCATTTCGAATAAGCATCTCTCTTTTCTGAAGTTTTAAATAATTTATTATTATTGCATAGATGAAAAAATCCATAATTTTTGTTATTTATAAAGACTTCTTTTAAATCAATATTTAAGCCTATTCCATAAGCTTTAACAATAGCTTCTTTTTTTGTCCATAAATCAAAAAATCTCTTATATCGATCCTCGTCTTCACAAAAAGTTGACGACAATGAAAAATAATTTTTATCTTTATTGGTAGATGATTTAGGCTCTATAAATTCATTTGCAATAGTTTTTTCATTAATAAATTTCCACTCATCATCACGTAATACTTGTTTAAATTGAAGTAAATCTATTTTTCTGATCCTTTCAATATCGATACCAAGCTCAGTAGATAAAGAAAAGGCACCTATAACAAAATCATCGGTATAAGAAATATTAAAGTTTGGACCTCCAATTATATAAGGTTTTCCATATCTATTATATTCTATTTTGTTTATTATATCCTTTTCATATCCTTCTCTTTTAAAACCTTCTATTAAAAGTAATTTTCCTAATAATCTTATGTATCGATCTTTGACAAATTTATATTTCATAATTTTGTCTTTAAAAGGCTTAGGTACACTATTCAGATACCAACCAAAATTATTTATATAATTTTTATTTACACTGGAAAAATAAACCTTCACCATTTTATATATATTGATTTAATTTTAAAAAATTACGAAAAAATATAATAAACAAATACCTCTCATAATTTCAAATAGCATTACTATCAACTTTTTGCTCAATGAAATTTAGATTTTTTATATAATTTGTAAAAGATCCTATATATGGATATTTAAAAAAAATTATAATATTTATTTCTAAGTATAGTTCCTTTTTTATTTCTGATTGTAGTTGCGTTATTAAAAAAGAATTACCTCCAAGATCAAAGAAATTCTTGTCATCACTGATTTCGTCTTTTTCTAAATTTAATATTTTTGACCAAATAGCTTTAATCTTATTTTCCAAAACTGTTCCAATTAAAATATCTTGTAGATCATCATCATTTTTTTTAGGACTTGTATCTTCAAAATTATCATCTTCTTTTATATCATCCAAAGCTACAAAATCTAATTTCCCATTTGTTTTAAATGGCAATTCTTTCCTAAAAACATAATTAAGAGGTATCATATAATCAGGTAAATAATCTTTTAAAAAAGTAGTCAACATTTTTTTATCTATCTTTTTTTTTGAGCCAATAAAAGCTTTTAACGATTTAGTATTTAGATTTTCTAATTTTTTTATTTTAGTATTTATATATTCCATTACTCCTACCTGTTCTACTCCTGGATATTTCAAAATAATATTTTCTATTTCATTCAATTCTATTCTAAAACCATTTATCTTTATTTGCCTATCTTTTCGTCCAATAAATTCAATACTTCCATCTTCCAAATATTTTCCCAAATCTCCTGTCTTATACATTCTACTACCATTATCACTAAATGGATCTGGTATAAATACTTCTGCAGTAAGTTCTGGTTTATTGATGTATCCTCTGGCAATACTTTTTCCTCCTATATAGATCTCTCCAACAGTTCCTATTGGTAGCGGATCAAGAGATTCGTTTAAAATATATATATTAGTATTTGATATTGGTTTTCCGATAGATACATTTTCATAAAAAATATCATTGCAAAAAGAAGATTCTGTAACACCAATTGTTGCTTCTGTAGGTCCATAAATATTTTTTATTTTACTTTTATTGACATGAAAATTTAAAGTAGATGGAGATAAATTTTCTCCTATACACAAAATCATTCTAAGAGATGAGATAGTGGTTAAATCTTCACCTAATGAATTCAGCATCTTAAGAGTTGAGGGAACAAAGTGGACTACTGTAATATTTTTGCTTTTTATAAAAGAAGTAATCTTAGAAATATTTTTATTGAAATTATCAGGAGCTATAATGATTTTTGAAGGCATTATTAAACCCCAAATGATTTCCCAAAGTGAAACATCAAAACTTATCGAGGTTTTCATCAAAATATTATCTTCAGAGCTCAATTTATATTTTTCCTGAATCCATTCTATATGATTTATTAAAGATTCATAACTTACACCTACTCCTTTTGGTTTCCCTGTTGAACCTGATGTATATAATACATATGCTAAGTTTTTGGAATTATTTTTAATAACAATATTTTTCTTATCTATGTAGTCTAACTTTTTGAAGTTTATAATAACTGGATTTAAATTGTTTTTATTTAATTCTAACATACTTATATATCCTGTATCAAAAGTATGTTCTGTTGAAACCATCATGGATGGACTTAATAAATCAACTCCATTCACCAATAATGATGAAAAACTGACTACATCAGCATCCACTTTTTCGGAAGAAATTATTAAATCTGGAAAAATAGAATTTATAGAACATACTTTATCAGAGTAAATAAATATTTCTGATTTAGAATCTTTAATCATGTACTCTTTTCTTTTATCAGGTAAATCTGGATCTATTGGAAGAAAAGCAGCTCCACATTTTATCACAGATAATAATATGATGAATAATTCTATATCACTAGGCAAACATATAGCTATTATAGATTCTGGTTTTACTCCAGATTGCATAAGTATCTCTGCAAATTTATCTGATTTGGCATTTAATTCGCCATAACTAATATTTCTATAATTTTTTGTTATACAAATAGAAGCAGTATTATTTATGCATGTATTTTCAAATATATTTAATAAAAAGGTATTGTTTTTTAATTCATTAAAATCTGATTCTATCGTGCTTTTTTCAAAAGTGGGTTGATTTTTTATAAACTTGGTAGTGGATATCTCATTATTTTCTGAAATAAATTTGGTGATTCTATTAAAAGGATTTGCTATTACTTCATGGCATAATTGTTTAAAGATTTTTCCAATAATTTCTATTTTTTTATTTTCAAATTTTTCAGAAGAGTATTCGAAATTTATAATTAATCCATTTTCATTATTAATAATTTTTAAAAACAAATCAAATTTAGAATAATTATATTTGTAATATTTTTTGTTAAAATGAGTAATATTATTTTTTTTCAAATCTACAAATGGAAATATCCCATCATATTCAAGAGAAAACATGATTTTCAATAAAGGATTGTTCATCGGATTTCTATCAATCTTTAATGTTTCTATAATTTTATTAAAAGGTATATTTTGATTTTCAAAAGCTTCTAAAACTGTTCTTTTTACTTCCTTTATATTTTCTATAAATGATAAGCTTCCATTAAAATTTAATCTTAACACTAAAATATTTATATATAAACCTATTAAATTATCGATTTTCGAAAAATCTCTATTTGTTACTGGAGCACTTATCACGAAATCCTTTTCATTTGAAAAATAGCTCAAAACTCCTTGAAATATAGTTAGCAATACCATAAATAAAGTTGAATTGGTTTCACCACATAGAGTTTCAAGCTTTTTTAATATATCCAATGAGATTACTTCTTGATGCAAACTAGCTTTATATGAGTTTTTCTCTATTTTATAATTATATATACTCTCTAATGATGTGAAATTCTCCAATTTTCTTTTCCAAAACACCAAAGTTTTTTCATGATTTTTATTAACACCTTGCTCAGATAACACTAAATCAAAATATTTTATTGAAGACTTTTCTAAATGTTGAGAGTTTATAATTTTCTTAGAATTGTTGAGTAAAAAATTATATTTTTCTATTAATGCTCTATGAAATATTTTTGAGGAAATATCATCAAAAATAAGATGATGAAAAGTAATACATAAAATAAATTTATGATTATTTGGAATAAATTTTGATGAACCATCATTATTTTCAATTTCTAATAATAATGCTCTACATAGTAAGCCTTTTTCAAAATTAAAAGGTTTGCTTATCTCATAATCTAGTTCTTCTTTATATTCATTATATATTTTATTATCTGATAAGTTATTTCTTGCATTTTCTGCTCTTATAAGTTTTTTATAAAAAAATGGAAATTTTTGATTTTCAAATATTTGTTGATAAGGTATGCCTTCTTTTTTAAATATTTTTATGCGTAATATTTCATTCTCTTCTAAAATTGAGTTTAAAGCAGATTTTAAAACTTCTACATTTAGTATACTATTTTTAAACTCCAATTCTAAAATTAAAGGTATATGATGAACTGAAACAGGGAATCCTAGTTTCAAATCAAACCAAAGCTGCTCTTGGGCAAAAGAAAGCTGAGATATTTTATTATATGTAAATTTTTTTTGTTCTTTTTTTACTATTAGCTGAGAATTATTGGTTTTAATATGTTCTTCAATATAGTCTGAGAAATCTTTTAAAACAGGTAATTCAAAAAATTTTGTTATTTCAACTTCAAAATCAAAATGCTCTTTTATATTCGAAATAATTTGCATTGCAATTAAAGAATGACCTCCTAATTCAAAAAAATTATCTTCTAAGTATATATGTACATTTTGAGAAAAATTAAGATATATGTCACTATTAGCCGCAGTTTTACTTCTATGTTTACCATTAGTTCGATATAAATGATTATCAAAAGCTTCTTGCCAAATTTTTAATATCAAAGATTGATTTTTGGTGATGGAGGAATTGTCAAAATTATTTTTAGAAACTGAAAGAAATGAGTTTAATTTTTTTTTATCAATTTTGCCATTTGGTAGCAATGGGAATTTCTTTAACAGAATAAATTTGCTAGGTATCATATATAATGCCAATTTATTAGAAAGAAAGTTTCTAAGTTGGTCATAAAACTTAGCTGCTTCAGAAATATTAACTTGACTTTTAATTTTTAAAAAGGCGATTATTAATTGAATATTATCTATTAATGCTGGCAAAACTAATACTTTTTCTATTTTTTCATATTTTTTAATGTGGTATTCAATCTCTTTCAATTCCACTCTATTCCCTCTAATTTTTATTTGATAATCTTTTCTTCCTTTAAATATTATTTCATTATTTGAGTTTAATTTTCCAAAATCACCAGTTTTATAAATTTTATTTTCTTTCGTAAAACTTTTGGGGAAAGGTTCAAATACTTGTTTTTCATCATTTTGGGTGGATGCTGCCTTTATAATAAAACCATCCATGGATGGTTCTAAGGCTAAATCTTCACTTCGATTTACCTTAAATGGATTAGAGATAAAAGATTGTATAGTTAAAGAAGGTTCGCCGTAATACCCATTTGTTATTCCTTCGCCTTCACAATAAATTTCTCCTATTTCTCCTTGCTTAACATGTTTTAATTTTTCATCTAATAAATAAAGCTTAGATCCTTTTATCGGATGTCCAATTGTTATTTCTTTGTTTTTCTGAAGTTTAGAATAAGAAATATTTGCTGTTGCTTCAGTAGGTCCATAAAAATTCCATATATTTAGCTTAGGAAAAATTTTAAAAGTCCTATTCATTAAATTATCATTAATATCTTCTCCAGATAATATTATACTTGAAAATAAATTTTGATAGGCATCTTTTTTAGCTTTATTATTTATAGATTCATTACAATTTTCTAAATAAGAAATGATAGCTTCCCATACAGTTGGAACACAATATAGTCCTAAGCCTGAATTATTTTTGAACCATAAAATCAATGTTTTAGGATTTTGTATTAAATTTTCATCTGGGATATATAGAGTTTTATTTGTTATTAAAGGTGGAAAAAATTGAGTAATTGCAGCCGCAAAGCTTATTGAAGATGTTAGAGGTAAACAAACCGGATTTTTTTTGCAAAAGTCATTACAATACCATTCTAAATAATAATCAAGATTTTTATTTGTAATATTAACTCCTTTTGGTATTCCTGTAGAACCAGAGGTAAAAAGTATTAAGGCAATGTTTTGATTTTTATTGATATCTTTAGATTCTTGAAAACTATTAAAGTTAAATATTTTGCCTTCTTTATTATTGGATGCTGATGATATAATAAATCCATCTTCGATGGTGGTTTCTATTTTGTAATCTAATTCTAAATTTTTGTAAGCTATTAACAAATCAGATTTTGACTTTTCTAATATTAATTTTATTCTTTCAGAAGGCAAGCTGGGATCAATTGGCACATAAGTAATATTTCCTTTTAAAGATCCTAAGATAGATATTGCTAAAAAAATATTTGGCTCTAAACAAATTGCTACTGTATTTATATTCTTGTTTTTTAAAAAATATGCTAATTCATCAGATTTTTTATTTAATTCAAAATAAGAAATGTTTTGTAAGCCTTTAACTATGGCTATCTTATCTGGATTTTTAATTGAATTAGATCTGATTTTTTCTAATAGCTGCATATTACTAGATTTATTTTAGTAATTAATCACATTTAATTTATTTCAAGCCATTCATTTATACTATTTGCAATATTCTCAACTTTTTCTGGAGCCATCATTGTTATATGGTTTC
Organism: Bacteroidota bacterium; assembly: GCA_024206165.1. Lineage (GTDB taxonomy): Bacteria > Bacteroidota > Bacteroidia > Cytophagales > Amoebophilaceae > JAAGZN01. The sequence goes on along the minus strand of JAAGZN010000677.1, from coordinate 5,529 downwards.
CTTCAACTGTTTTAATACAAGGCTTTTTTGTTAAATATAAATTCCATCCTAAATAGTTATCAACTTTATCTCTTTTTTTTACAATATCATTGTTATTTAAAAAAAGAAGATCCTGAGCTTTTATTATTAATACATCTCCATGATAAGATTTAGGTTTAAAATTAGCATTTGCTATGTTATGAATTCTTTGCATATTAAAAAAAGCTTTGAGTTCTTCTGTCTTTAAATTCTTTGGTACATATTTAATATATTTGAAATAATCTAAAACTATTTGAATTTGTTGTTCCTCATTCTTATCCTTTAATTTTTGAAATGACAGCTCTGATTTTACTCCAGTAAGTAATTCTATTTTACAAATAAAATCTATCATATGATTGAGTGCATCTTCTATAATAATTTTTTTCTTTTTCTCTCGAATTTCATAATCTAACATTACAACTAACGGAAGTTTATCTTTTGATAAATTAGTTGATAATTTATCATGGTTATCTATTTTGATATTATTTATATTTTTTTGAGCAAATTGATATGCCATTTCATAAGCTATTGCTGCTCCTAAAGACCAACCTCCAAAAACTAACGGTACAGATTGATCCCATTTATTCATAACTTTTTCCAAATAAAAATCAGCCATAGTTTTTATGTCTTTTCCTAATTCATTATTATCTAAAAAGGTATATTGAATGCCATTAAATTGGTAATCACTATTAGTAAGTTTGGCTAATTGATAATAACAAAAGATATTCCCACCTGAAGGATGAACAAAGAAAATTTGTTTTTTCGGTTTTGGGTTATGAGATAATTCTATTATTGAATGTTCTCTAGGATCTATTAAATTAGAATTTTTGTGATTTTTATCTGATAAAGATATAGTGGAATCAGAATCTTTATTCATATTTCTAATTATGTTAGACAATTTTTCGATAGTATTATTTTCGAATAAAAAAGATAATGCTATTCTTTTATTAAAGCACTCTTCAATTTTATTAACTAATCGCATAGCCAACAATGAATGTCCTCCTAAATCAAAAAAACTATCATTAATACTTATTGATTCTACCTCTAGTATTTCTTCCCAGATCTTTGTTAACTCAAGTTCTATTTCATCTCTAGGATATGTTTTTAGATTATCTATTCTTGGATATTCTATAAATTTGGATATAAAATCATGATCTGATAATTTTTTATAATCGATCTTCCCATTACTCATTATAGGAAAATCATTTAAGATAATTATACTTTTAATAGTTATAAAAGAAGGAATTCTATTCATTAAAAATTCTTTTAGCATTTCTAATCTATCCGTTTTTATATACTGCTTCTGTTTGAAACTATTCTGATAATCGGTCTTTTCTTTATGAAAAAAATCAGTTTTAGATACATCTTGATATACGCCTAGTATATTGTCTTTTGAATCATCATAACATTGTGAATATACTATTATACCATCTTCAGTTTTAATTGCTACAGCTTGTTTAATTTCAGGATGTTCTTCCATTATACTTTCAATTTCACCTAATTCAACTCTATATCCATTTAGTTTTACTTGTCTATCAATTCTTCCTAAAAATTCTATAGAACCATTTGCTCTTCTACGTACCAAGTCTCCTGTTTTGTATAATCTTTCATTTTTTCTTACAATAAACCTTTTTGAAGTTAAATCAGCTAAATTTAAATATCCTTTCCCAACGCCATCACCTCCAATATAAAGCTCGCCAATAGCTCCATTTGGAACATAATCCATATTTTTGTTTAATATATAAACTTTAGAGTTTGCAAGCTCATAACCTAGAGGCACATAAAGACTATTGTCAATAGATTTGGGCACATTATAGCTTAGAATCGAAATAGTGGTCTCTGTTGGTCCATAATTATTTTTAATTTTGCAATCTGAATATTTCCTAATATCCTCAATAAGTTTTTTTTCTAGAGGCTCTCCGGCAAAAATAAGCAACTTTTTTGGCAACAAGTCCTTTATATGATTTGATTCTAAAAACATCTTTCCATGAGTTGGTGTAATTTTTAGACAATCAATAGGATTTTGTTTTAGTTTAGTGGCTAATTTATCAAAATCATATAATAACTCTTTTGAAATTATATCAATAGTAGCTCCATAATATAGTGGAGTAAAGATTATAGTATTGCCTAAATCTGTAGACAATGGGCTAATCATTCCAAAAGACAGTTTTGTTATTTCCAAATCAAAATTGGGGCTGTTGCCCCTTTTATTATGAGAGTCTATTTTATCAAATTCAGGATTGTTTTCATTAATATAAGCAGGTTTCAACAAATCCAAATCGGAACTTGTAGCTGTTTTGGAAATAAGAGAAGAAGATATATCATTCTGAATTGCATTAATATAAGATGATAAATTTCTATTTTCAATACAAACTCCTTTAGGCTTTCCAGTAGTTCCAGAAGTATAAATAATGTAGGCCAGACTATTTTGTTTGATATCAATATTGAGATTATCAAAAGTTTTTTCTGAAAATTTAAAATCTGCAAGATTAATTTTGGAGATATTTCCATAATCATGATCTCCAAAGCATAGAACGAAAGATATATTAGCATCTTTCAAAATATAATTTATCCTAAAAAGAGGCAAATCCATATCTAAAGGCACATAAGTTCCTCCAATTTTAAGTATGGCCAACAAGCTAATAATTGCACTAGCAGATCTATGCATATGAATTCCAATTCGATCTTCTGGTTTAATGCCAAGCTTTTTGAGATGTATGGCTAGCTGATTAGCTCTAGAATTTAGTTCATGATAAGTAAGTGTCTCTTCCGCAAAACTTTTAGGATCTACCTTAAAAGCTTGTTCTTCATTATTAATGGTGGATGTTGCTTTTGTAACAAAGCCATCCATGGATGGTTTAGAATCTGATCTGATAGCGATTTTTTTACTATTAATTTTAGCCTGATTTTCAAATTGTTCAATGAAATTGATGTATAAAGGTTTTTTTAGTGTGCAAGGAGTAGCTTTTTGTTGAGATATACAGATTTTAGAAATTTCAGAATGAAGAAAATTCTCGTTTTCAATTAAATTTTGTAATATTTCCTTATAGCATGAAAGCATATATTTGATAGTTTTTGCATCAAATATATCTTTAGAATAATTAATGGTAAGATTAATAAAATCATTTACTTCTTGAGCTATTAACTCGAATTCAAAAAAAGATACTCCTGTATCAGCATTAAATGGAGATGTTTCAATTTGAGAATGATCAAACATTCCTAAAAAATTTTGATAAGAAAAAAATACAGAAATGAGAGAGGTGTTAGAAAGCTTTCTTTGAGGTTGGAGTTCTTGAATCAATCTATCAAAAGGCAGTTCCTGAAAATCTAAAGCTTTTTTATTTATTTCAGAAACCATTTTAATCAATCGTATTATAGTTGTATTATCTTCTATCAATATTCTAAACAAGACAGTATTTGTAAAAAGACCAAAAATATCTTGAAATTGTCTTTTATTACGATTTACCATTGCTGTTCCGATAATCAAATCCTCCTGTTTAGTATAGGTATATATAAGAATAAAGAAAATTGAAAACATAAGTTCATATATACTTATTTTCTCTTTCAAACAAAAGGCTCTAATCTTATTAGTAAAATCTGCAGATAGTTTTTCGAATTCCATACTACCAGAATAGCTAGCAATTGATGGTCTTTTGTAGTCAGTGTGCAGCAAAGGAGGATTGAGTTCCCCTTTTAATTTGTTTTTCCAATATTCTAAAGCTTGGGTAAGTGGAATATTTTGTATTTGAGATTTTTTTTCTGTAATTATATGTTTTGTACCTATCCCTATTTTTTCTTTATTATGGATGGATTGTGATTTTTTATTAAAACCATCTATGATTGATTCATCTTTATTATATAATCCAAATTGATTATATCGATTTTTTTCCCAATAAACATAATCAAGATATTGAAATTCATTTTCTGGCAATTTAAAATCTATATTTTCTGTTAGAGATTTATAATTATATGCAAGCTCTTTGAATAAAAGATTATTTGTCCAGCCATCAGATATAATATGATGTATGATTATAACAAAAATATATTCTTTTTCACCTAATTGTAAAGCACTAAATCTTAATAGAGGTCCTTTTTCTAAATCAAATGTTATATTATTTTGTTGCAAAATGATTTTTTTTGCTTCTTTATGTGGAGAATCAACATTCTGAAGATCTATATATCTTATATCTATTTCTAGCTTAGGTTGGACAATTTGCAAATTGCTTTTAAGATCAAAAACTGTTCTAAAGATGTCATGACGTTCAATAATTAGGTTAAAGCTTTTTTTAAGTAAATCTAAATCGTATTTAAATTGGGACTTTATATGAGCAATTGGTAAAGCATGATAAAAAGGACAAAACTCATTTAGAAAAAGCATCCTTTGTTGAGCAAAAGAAAGAGGTCCTTTTTTTTTATTTGTTTTTATTAGATTATCTCCATATAGATCTTTTTGCTTTTTAATATTTGTCGAAAGATTCCTGATCTGTTCCAGACTTAAGCTTTTTATTAGATTTTTATCCATTATTATGACTTTATAAACTTTTAGAAATATGATAAAATTTGGATATTTTTCTCAATGATAAAAATTAGAAGGATTCAAATTCAGCTGTAAGGTTAAATACATAATTTCAAATATACAACTTTATATAAAATATTTTATTCTATCTATGGATGGGGCAAGATTATTCTTCAGATTTATTCAAATGGTTTGTATCTTAAAATATTCCATTTTGTAATTATAATAGTATCATATTATATATTGTCAAATATTTTTGGTAAATAAAAATATTTTAGTAAGCTTGAAGCTTATAAAATGATTACATAAAATGATTAAAAAAAAGGAAAATAAGAATAAAATATTACAAAAGCTTGTTTGTTTAATATTTATCTTTTCAAGTTGCAATGATGTAACTTGAAAGTCGATGATAGAAAAAAAAAGTATTGAATTACAAATACAAAGCAATGATATAAATAATGTATCTGAAACATCACAAAACAATCAATATTCTGAAAAGGAAATTTTTACTAATTCTAACCTTTGTTTAAAATTACCTTTATGGTATAAATCTAATTGCTTTGCTGAATATGGAGAATCTTATTTAAAAGAATTTTTTACTTGCAAAGTATGTTTGTATGACTGTTGTAAAAACGGAGGAGTTTATGATATTCAAGAAATATCTCCTACATATAACTTCTTCACATGTGGTATTTTACCATCAACAAAATTGTCTTTAGGTATAATCAGTTTTATACATGGAGTAATAAGGAATGGTTCATATAAGACCTCTCAAATAGATTTAATGTTGGGAAGCCTTTATTTTGTGTCTGAAAGTACAAATCAAATGTTAGATCATTTTACTCAATTAAAAATACTGAATGAGGCGTTTGTAAACCGCATAAAAATACTTAAATTAGATTAATTTTATATAATTATCTAATAAAGTGTAATAAAGTATGAGCATATTTGACTTTCAGAGTAAATTTCCAAATGAGGAAGCATGTAAAAAATAT
>JAAGZN010000676.1 GCA_024206165.1 Bacteroidota bacterium | reverse complement strand
GATTCCCGCCAAGATACGAGTCTTGTTGTTTTTCATTAGAAAAGCCAATGTTGAGAAAAACAGTTAGGCCAGATATTTAATCAAACATTTCCCATTCATTCCTTTTATAATTTTGGTATTATCTAATGAATTTTCTCTCAGCTATGATGAATTACTCTTGTTCATATACATCCAAAGATAAACATAGAAATGTATCATTGCTTTTCAAGACAGGACGTTTCCTATTTATGCCTGGTTAATGCCTTGCTCATTCAATTTTTCTTTACTTTCAGACTTTGTTCTCAAATGATGTATGGCTGGTTAACTGCGGTCGAAAATGTTGAATATGACAATGTGCATTTCTTTGGAAAAGAACTGTTGTAAGTGGAAATTCTCTTTTATGATATTGCATTTTTGTACAACCAAGTGTCCGGGATACTTGCAAATCTTTCTTTGAATAATTGATGTGAATGAACAAATCCTTTGCACAACTCGTCAGGATTTCCGGTGTGCTGAATGCAAAGTCAACTCGTTAGGATTCCCGGGATACTAAATGCAAATCAATCTTGGCTGACAAGAATCAGGTCTTGCTAATACTGAAGTATTATTTTTCTATGGAAGATCTTG
>JAAGZN010000675.1 GCA_024206165.1 Bacteroidota bacterium | reverse complement strand
TGATATTGTATGATGAAGTTGTCCACACGGTAAAACATTTGTTCATGATCAATATGCAACACATCATAGATGATGTTTTGTATGGTATTGTTTTATCGTGTGGATGAGCCTTAAAACTTGTATGACGATGCTTGATATTGTATGATGAAGTGGTCCACATGGTAAAACATTTGTTCATGATCAATATGCAACACATTATTGATGATGTTTTGTATGATAATGTTTTATCGTGTTTATGAGCCTTAAAACTTGTATGACGATGCTTGATATTTTATGATGAAGTTGTCCACACGGTAAAACATTTGTTCATGATCAATATGCAACACATCATTGATGATGTTTTGTATGACAATGTTTTATCGTGTGGATGAGCCTTAAAACTTGTATGACGATGCTTGATATTGTATGATGAAGTGGTTCACACAATTAAACATTAGTTCCTGATCAATATGCAACACATTATTGATGATGTTTTGTATGACAATGTTTTATCATGTGGATGAGCCTTAAAACTTGTATGACGAGGCTTGATATTGTATGATGAAGTGGGCCACACGGTAAAACACTTGTTCATGATCAGTATGCAACACGTCATTGAAGATGT
>JAAGZN010000674.1 GCA_024206165.1 Bacteroidota bacterium | reverse complement strand
TAAAGAACCGAAGCAGGCAGAGGAGTCCAGTTCTCCAAGAACTCCCTACCGGTCACCATCCACCTTCCTCTCCTGTTCCGTTCAGTTCTACCCCAGCGAGGACTCCGAGCTCTCCATCTCCATCTCCATCTCCGAGCCCTTCATCACCAACATGAGCGTTGAATCCAACACTCACGCCCTGTTCCCGGGTGCCGGGAACAGCAGCGAGTCTGAGGAGGAAGGCACCCCGAGGGGGCGCCCCACCGGTGGCACTCTGCCTCCGCCTCCAGCTCTCGTGGACGCCAACCTTGACCTGGCTCCTCAAGCCTCTGGCTCGACCGTACCTGGTCTAGCCCCAACCTCGCAATCCCTGGATGGCAGCGATAACCTCGAGGATCCTGACGTGGCCCGCCTGGCGGACATGAAGGCAAGCCTCACTGAAGCCATGGCCCGTCAAGAGGAGACCTCCATTCTCCAGCGTGACATCGCCGACCTGGAGTCCCTGCTCCAGAGGAAACGCCAGGTAAGGCGTCTGCCTCCCCCACCGGGCCTGGAGCTGGTGGCCAACCAGGCCTCCGTCACCATGATGAAGCTCGTGCGCATCCGCAAGGGGTTGGACGCCGAAATTGTCCGCAGTCCGTCATGCATTGACCCCGACTCGGACGAGCAGAGCTTCGAGACAGAGGCCGCCGTCAACCTGGCTACCAAAGCCGAGGACAAGCTCTCTGAGATCATGTTTGAGAACGAGCTACTGCCGGCCGAGCAAGACCTGTGGGACAAGACCAAGGACCTGGTGAACAAGATCATCAAAATCAAGGGAGCCAAGAAAAGGGACACCTCGATCAGGATGCCGGCGATGGAATTCACTCCGTTTACCTGGTCGGGTAAAGCCGCAGACCTGAAGAACTGGCTCCAGAGGATTGAGCCCTTGTTGAGGGCGCACCACAAGAGTGCGCGCTTCAACTACCTCTACCAGTGCCTCCGACCTCGCGACGCCAAGCGCATGGCTCATACCGTGGACTATGATGAGGCGATTAAGATTCTGTCAAAGCTGGCCACCAACGCAAG
>JAAGZN010000673.1 GCA_024206165.1 Bacteroidota bacterium | reverse complement strand
ATAAAATATTATAGAAAAAATACAATCGGTATCTATCACTAATAAAATATGTTGATATAAAATGAGAAAACCTATTTTGATAATAAAAATTTGATGCTAAAATATTAAAAATTAAGAGTTTTCTATCAGGCACTATATATTAGATAAGCTGGGAGTCGTTGTTGTCCCAGGATCAGCTTTTGGATATCCTAAGTTTACTTTTAGATTTTCTTTTTTAGATATTGATATAACAAAAGTAGATCATAAATTTGAAGTTTGGGGTAAAAACGTAATTGAAGGAATAAATAAATTAACAAATTTTATTTCTTCTTTATAAACTATTCAAATAAAGTTCATATCAAATTATTCAAAATCATTTCATAAATTTAAATATTAATAAATAACATTATATAAATTATTTTTTACATAGTTATAATATTTTTGATATAAAAAAGTTATTTAAATATAAAATTCTCAATATTTTTAATTATATTAGGCCATTATTTAGATTTTAAATAACAAAGACTTTTATACAACATGTACAAACAACTAAGACCTTTTTTCTATAATGTTTTTTTCATATGCATCCTTTTCAATAATTGTAATAGAACAACTCCAGAACAAACAGAAGACAAAACCAAAATAAGTGTATTACCTTATCAAAATGGTTCAGGACAAATAGTAATTCCTAAGGGAGAAGGGGGAAATGATGATTTAAATAAAGCATTTGCAGCATGTTTACATTTTGCTTCAGCAGATTTAGAAAACTTCCAAAATTTATATTACACCTCTTATGATCCTATAAAAAAAGTAAGAGAGTATAATAAAAGGAAAGAAATAGCTAAAAAATTTAAAAGAAAAAAAGCTTATTACGAAAGTATATCTAAAAAAAATATTGATTATGAATTATTTAAAGAATTTAGAATTAACGAAAAAATAGTAAAAAAATGGGAAGATGGCAAATTTGCAAATAAAGATAATTTAGGCGAAAATCAAATGTTCGGAGTTATTTTACAAGAATTATCAAACACAATAAGATGGTATTCAAAATATGAATTAGGGGAATATCTATTTGGTGCCTTAAAATCTATTTGTGGAATTAATGATAAAGAAAAGTATAACTTAAAAGAAATTTATCAAAAAATGCTTGACAATTCAATTACCGAAATACCTATAAACTTAGTATCAAAAAACCAAAAAGGAGAAATTACAATAAATCCTATGTTTATTTTAGATTTAGATCATAATGATAAAAACATTGGTGATAGAATTAATAAGAGATTAAAACAAGACAAAATTGATAATCCTCCAAAGCAACTTATAATTTCAACTAAAGGAACAAAAGATTTTAATGCCGAAAGGTTTACTATAAAATCAGAAAATATATTTAAAGGTAATACCAACAACTCTTATGAATTGAAATATGTAGCAACAGAAGATGGAACGTTTTTTGTAGAACCCAAAAATGATAATATCTATATGTCTGTACCTGATGACAAAACTGAAGAAAAGAGCATTAAAGAACGAACCAAAGCTTTGGGAAAAAATCAAGAATTGCTTTTATTTTATGAAAGATATAACTCTTAAAATTTCTTTTTAGAGGGTACTAGCGATTCTCCCT
>JAAGZN010000672.1 GCA_024206165.1 Bacteroidota bacterium | reverse complement strand
ATCACACTTTTCTATTAGTGATATTACTTACGATGAGAACATTATAGAACTCACTATAAGCGTTATGGCTTTAGATATAGTTAACGAACCAAAGGAATATGACAACTCATTTGAAGGAGCTAGCAACCTACAGGACGTACTCAACACACAATCGACTGTTATAAACAACTTGGTAGAAGCTTTTAGAGGAGGTAGAGGATATTTGGCACAGAAGCAGTATGTTCTTGTTGGAGAACCTACTGCAGAGCTACTTTATGAGAAGTTTGAGAACTCCTTAACAGGATGGGGGGTTGATATTACTGTGCAAATGCCTAAGAACATAAGTGCTTGTTAATGGATAAAGAACTAAAATTACTAGCCGATAAGTACGGTAAACGTGCTGTAGAAGATTTAAAGAATAAACTTCTTAGTGATGACACTAACGCATCAGGAGATACTTTAAACTCTATTAGTTACTCTATAAAAGGTGGTAATATAGTTATTGAGTTTGACCCTACTATAAATATATTAGATGAAGGTTTAAATACAGGACAAAGAATTAGTGTTTCAGGTTCTCAAGGTATTATACGATGGATGAAGGCTAAAGGCATCAGGCCTAGATTTGCTAAAGGAACTGTTACTGAAAGAGATTACAAGGCTAGTGCTTTCCTTATAGCTAGAGCAATAAGAAATAGAGGTACTATAGCAAGGTTTGGATATAGAGGTAGTGATATACTTTCTATATTTGATAACAACAGCTCATTTGGAATAGACCTTATGAATGACTTAGAAGTTTGGGCACAAAACAAAGTAGATAAATTATTAAATAACATATAATGGCAATACCTAATAACAAAATACTATTACGCTCACCTTATTGGGTGACTCAATCGGCTGACGACCTAGACTATATGATGATAGATTTAAGGGTTT
>JAAGZN010000671.1 GCA_024206165.1 Bacteroidota bacterium | reverse complement strand
TGAAGGCAATCAGTGACCCTCGGAATCCCGTAAGAAAACGTATTTGTGGGATCTTAATTTGTTAGCAAGATAAGCATTCCGAGAGATTTTTAGCCATTTCTGTTGGGAATCCGCTGAGAAAAGGTCATTTTATGGTGTTACTACATGCGGAGCCAAACCAATGATTGGCCCTCAAAATGCACCATGAAAACGTATTTGTGGGATCTTAATTTGTTAGCAAGATAAGCATTCCCAGAAATTTTCAGCCATTTCTGTTGGAAATCCGCTGAGAAAGATAGTTTTTTTGGTGTTACATCTATCTAAAATGGCTAAACTAGGCAACACATGGATATTTGATTTTCCCAATAAGCCCAGGTGCTTTTAAATGGCTGGATCTGGTTGGTTTGAGGTTAGATGAGTATAGAGAACATCAAGGCCGCCCAGTTTGGACATTTTACTGCTCCAAAAATTAAAATTGGGGCCCACTGGTGTCCAAAAGTGGCCCAAATTATGCCAAACAAATTGCTATTGGGTGCTCCCAATCAGCTCTGGTGCTCAAAACTGGCTGGATCTGGTTGGATCGTGGTTGGATTGTAGTAGAAGACATCAGGACTGACTTGTTTGAATCTTCTGCGGGTCCACACAAGTCAGTTTAGAGCAGTTTAGTGCTGATTGGGAACACTAAGTGACCATGTTTGAGCCACTTTTAGACCCCCTTGGCCTTGGGCCCCAATTTTTTTGCAGTAAAATGTCCATACTGGTTGGTCCCGATGTCCTCTACACTGATCCATACTCAATCCAACCAGATCCAGCCAGTTGAGATCACCTGGTCTGATTGGGACTGGTAAATAGCCATGTTTGGCAAAGTTTGAACCACTTTTGGACCCAATTGGGCCCTAATTGGAGCTTTTTTGTAGTTGCAAAAGATCCAAATTGGTCAGTCCTGAAGTCTTCCACAGTCTTCTATGGCAATCCCACCTCGATCCAACCAGATCCAGCCAGTTTTGATCACCAGAGCTGATTGGGAGCATTCAATAGCAATTTGTTGGCATAATTTGGCTTACTTTTGACACCCTTGGGCCCCAATTTTGATTTGTTTGGAACAGTAAAATGTCCAAACTGGGCAGCGTTGATGTCCTCTATACTAAATTAACCTTAATCCAACCAGATCCAGCCAGTTAAAAGCACCTAGGTTGATTGGGACCATAAAATAGCCATGTTTAGCCATTTTAGATAGATGTAACACGAAAAAATTATCTTTTCTCAGCAAATTTCCAACAAAAATGGCTGCAAATTTCTGGGAATACTGATCTTGCTAACAAATTAAGATCCCACAAATACGTTTTCATGACACATTTACTGGGTCAATTATTGGTTTGGCTCCGCATGTGGTAACACCATAAAATGACCTTTTCTCAGCGGATTCCCAACAGAAATGGCTAAAAATCTCTCGGAATGCTTATCTTGCTAACAAATTAAGATCCCACAAATACGTTTTCTTACGGGATTCCGAGGGTCACTGATTGCCTTCA
>JAAGZN010000670.1 GCA_024206165.1 Bacteroidota bacterium | reverse complement strand
TCTGAACAAACGTTCTTCTTGCTGAACCCTACACCCAAACAAGACGATCTTAATGGCGTATTTCCTAAAAACAAGAATAGTCATTGAATGGAAACCTTGATCAACATTATATAGACCAAGCTAGGTCCTAACATCGGCAATCTTTATAACAATAGTTTATTCGCCATCACTTAAGTTGTGCTAATTGTTTACTTGTATTTCTACTAAGGGAGTCTGACATATATTTATGTTGATCGAACCTAAAGACTAATGAAGTTTTCCAGGGCATACTGTTATCTGAACTGACCTTTATCTTGCTGAACCCTACCGACCAAAGGGGAGGATCTTGTTGGCTTATTTCCTAAAAAAAGAATTGTCATTGAATGGAAACCTTTATCAACATCATGTAGACCGAGCTAAGACCTAATATTGCACATCTTTATGACAGTAGTTTATTGCCATCACTTCAGATGTGCTAATGCGGTTTAGTCATTGAATCGAAAGCTATATCAACATCGTATCAACTGAGCTAGGTCCTTACCTTGCCCATTTTTATAACAATAGTTTATTTGCCATCACTTCAGATGTGCTAATAGTTTACAAGTATATCTACTTAGGGAATCCGACATACATTTATGGTGATCGAACCTAAAGATCATTGAAGTTTTCCCAGGCATACTGTTATCTGAACAAACGTTCTTCTTGCTGAACCCTACACCCAAACAAGACGATCTTAATGGCGTATTTCCTAAAAACAAGAATAGTCATTGAATGGAAACCTTGATCAACATTATATAGACCAAGCTAGGTCCTAACATCGGCAAT
>JAAGZN010000669.1 GCA_024206165.1 Bacteroidota bacterium | reverse complement strand
TAAACAGAATAGCCCGAAGGAACAACGAAATGGCAAAACCTCAAGTATTAGACCCCTGCTGTGGCAGTAAAATGTTTTGGTTTGATAATGAAAACCCTGACGTCTTATTTGGCGATATTAGAGACGAAAGTCATATCTTATGTGACGGGCGAAAATTAGAAATTAAGCCAGATCAGTTGTTAGATTTTAGAAATTTACCTTTTGATGATAGCTCTTTTAAATTAGTCGTTTTTGACCCTCCTCATTTTGTAAGGGCAGGTGAAAAAGGTTGGCAAAAGAAAAAATACGGGAAGCTGAATAAGACTTGGCAAGATGATTTGAAACTAGGTTTTTCAGAATGTTTTCGTGTGTTGGCCACAAGCGGTATTTTAATTTTCAAATGGAATGAAACTCAGATTAAAACGAGTGAAATTTTGAAGCTGACAGATGAAAAACCACTCTTTGGCCACGTGTCAGGAAAGAGAGCAAATACGCACTGGATTTGCTTCATGAAGCAAGAAATGGCAATAAATAACGAAGATGCCGCTTAATCGTGCATCAAAATAGCCCGTAGG
>JAAGZN010000668.1 GCA_024206165.1 Bacteroidota bacterium | reverse complement strand
CTCTTAAGCACATATGACGGTACGTAGGCACGCATGTGCAAGTTTGTTAGCAGATGGTGTAATATAAGGAACGTAAGCACAAACATGCAAGTCTGTTAGCATACAGTACAAAACTACCTAAGCACACCCGTGGAAGCTCCTGAGCATACAGTGCAATTTGAAACTACGTAAGACCACATGTGCAGGTCCGTTAGCATATGGTGCAATATGAATGTACGTAAGCACAAACGTGCAAGTACGTTAGCATACAGTGCAATATGAAGCTATTTAAGCACATATGTGCAAGTTCGTTAGCAAATGGTAAAATATGAAGTTACGTCAGCTCAAACATGCAAGTTCGTTAGCATATAGGGCAATATAAAGTTATTTGAGCACACATATGCAAGTTTCTTTTTTTTAGCATTTAGTAACAATATAAAGCTACGTAAGCACACTCATGCAGGTTGTTAGCATACAATGCAATATGAGGCACGTAAGCACAAACAGGCAAGTTCGTTAGCAGACAGTGCAATATGAAGCTATTTAAGCACACATGTGCAAGTTCGTTAGCAAATGGTAAAATATGAAGTTACGTCAGCTCAAACATGCAAGTTCGTTAGCATATAGGGCAATATAAAGTT
>JAAGZN010000667.1 GCA_024206165.1 Bacteroidota bacterium | reverse complement strand
TAAAACAGCAAAAGAATTTCGGTCGGCAATAGACAATTTCTTTTCTAGTACTATACCAATAATAACTGAAAAATTATATAGCAGAATAAATAGTAATTTTCAAATAATTACTAATCATCTTGATATGGAATGAGTATAGATTACCCAAATAAATTAAAATCATAAATTCTATATTTTGTCTTTAACATATTAAATTGCTAAATTAAGCGTTAATATATATTAAAAAATTAAATTAAAAACACAGACTGAAAAGAACAATACAAAATAAGATATGGATAGAAATCAACTCCTTGGAGCATTAATAGTATCAATGGCTGTAATTTTATATTTAAATTACTTTGGACCAAAAAAATCTACTCAAGATTTGCAGAAGCAAAATAACACAAAAGAAATAGAATCTAAAATATCATCTAAACCCATTGTTTCAAATATAAACTCAAAAAATAAAGGATTAAAAGATATAAATAATATAATTCAAGGTAAAGAAAAAGAAATAATTTTAGAAAATAATAATATTAAGATATCCTTGACAAATAAAGGAGGAAGAATAAAGAAAGTGGTATTAAAAAAATATAAAGATGAAAAGAAAAATAATTTAATCTTACTTGATAACAAAAGTTCTGAAATGGGCTTTGAATTTAAGCATAAAAATTCAAAATTAAATACTTATGATTTATTTTATGCAATAGAAAGTATAAATGAGAATCAAATAATTTTTAAATTAAAATTAGGAAAAGATAAATATATTAGAGAAACATATACAATAAAGTCAGGAAATAATTATGAGATTAATTTTAAAATCGAGACAAAAGGATTATCTAAAGAAAATGAAAATAAATTAACTTTTTTATGGAAAAATAAGTTGAAGCCATTAGAAAAAGATATAGCTAGAAGTAGAGAAAAAGCAACAATTAATTATTACTTAAATAAGGATAAATTTAAATCTTTAAAAATTAAAGCAAAAGACAAATCAGAAAAATTAATAAATGAACCCATTAAATGGATAGCAATTAAACAAAGATTTTTTACTTCAGGAATCGTTGCTAATAAAAGCATTAATAATACTAATATTTATACAATTCCAACACCAGATAATAAAGATATCGTAAAGGTTGCTTTTGTAAAATTTGATATACCAATAAAAGAAAATAATTCTACGAATATTAAATTATTCTTTGGGCCAAACAAATATAATATATTAAAAAATGTTACTAAAGGATTTTCATATAATCTATTTTTGGGATGGCCAATAGTTAAATGGATAAATAAATACTTTACTACTCCCTTATTCTCTTTCCTTAATAAGTTTATATCTAATTGTGGACTATTGATAATCCTGTTAGTGATAATTATCAAATTACTCTTATTACCCCTTTCTTTCAAATCTCAAATTGCCACAGCAAAAATGAAAGTACTAAAACCAGAATTAGATGAAATTAAAGAAAAATATAAAGATGATAAACAAAAGATTCAAATGGCACAAGTAGCTTTATATAAAGAAATGGGAGTTAATCCATTAAGTGGTTGTATCCCCATACTTTTACAAATGCCTATTTTGATATCAATGTTTAACTTTTTTCCAAATGCTATAGAGTTAAGACAAGCCACTTTTCTTTGGGTTAAAGATCTTTCAACTTATGATTCTATCTTAAATTTGCCTTTTACAATACCTCTTTATGGAGATCATGTTAGTTTGTTTGCTTTATTAATGACAGTATCAACAATAATATCAACAATGACAAATAGTCAAATGAATACTAATACTGATTCTTCAATGAAAATATTTACTTATATGATGCCTCTTATGTTTATGGTAATATTAAATTCTCATCCAGCTGCTTTAAGTTTTTATTACTTTGTCTCAAACTTAGTGAGTTTATTACAGCAATATTTGATAAACAGATTTGTTGATGAAAAAGCAATAAGAAAGAAGTTAGAAGAAAATAGACAAAAAAAAGGTAATCAAACAGACTTATCAAAGCCCCGCTCTTTTGCAAGATTAGAAAAAATGTTAAATAAAAAGAAAAAGAAAAAATAAGTATTTGAATTTTTAAAACTGTTAAATCAGAGAAAAACAAATCAAAATTTTTATTTGAAAATTGAACTTTGCGAAAAATATTTGAAGTTTGAACATGGATGAGCCTAATTTTATAATAATCTCTGATGGTCAATCCTCACTTTGTAATGACAGAAGATTAATATCACAGTTGATTATCCTTTGAATATTCTTCAGAATCGATAGTAAGGGAGTTTCGTTAAAAGAAAAAATCAATAAAATTTAGTTAAAAACAAAGATTTAGCGGTATATTTAATAGAAAAATTACCCCAAAAATCAAGCATATTGCCCAAACCCGGGGTAATTATTAATCGAGCCATAATCGATT
>JAAGZN010000050.1 GCA_024206165.1 Bacteroidota bacterium | reverse complement strand
ATTTACTGTTTGTTTTATTTAATTTATAAATGATGACTTTCTTTTCATTTGAATTAATTTTGACAACTTATAACAGGATTAAATATCTTTACAAATATTAAAATATTTGATCAGCAGTCTGAAGACTACTGATAGCAGGTTTGAGGAAAAACAATAAACTGTATTGCTTTCTTCATAGATTTGCATGCTGGGAGTTTTGTCTTCATGGAAGGGGCAGTTTAGCATTTTGTTTTTGTTTGGCTTTAAACCGTAATGGTTTAGTACTTCTTCGATGCTTAGCCTTTGTTTGATTTCTTGGATGGTCATTTTATTCCCAGTTTGGTTGTTGTTCTTTTTCTTTTTTTGGTCTTAATGTTATTTTTTCATATTCTATTTCCATTGTTACTATTTTGCCTGCTTTAAAGCCTTTCATTATTAGCCATTTGCCTCTTAGATTTATGTTTGGAGTTTTACTTAATCTTAGATATGGGTTTTTCGCTCTGCTTTTTACGCCTCTTATTTTTATTTCTCTTTTTTCTATTCTCATGCTACTGGTTTATATGGTGTTATATCTAAGTATTTTTTTCTTATTTCTATTCGTATTTTTCCGCTTGGAAAAAAGCCTTCTTTTAATAACCAGATTCCACTTATTCGTATTTCTGGAATTGCTTTTCTTGATATTAAGCCGCTTCTGCTTTTTCGCCATCTCCGCTGGATTGTGTAGTATCTTGTTGTTTTGTCTCTATTCATTGGAAAAATATTTTTTAGATAAATTGATATATCAAATGTAATAAGTGTATTTCATAATACAAAATAATATCTATTTCTTTTGAAATATTTTTTTCTCTAATTTTATAAGATTAACATTAATACATTTATTTTTTGATAAATATGCATAACATTGGAGAAAAAATTATTCAAATTAGAAAAGCTAATAAGTGGTCTCAGGAAGATTTAGCTAAGAAGATTAATACTTCTCGCATTATGATTGGAAATTATGAAAGGAATGACAATACTCCGTCTATTGATGTTATAATTAAACTTTGTAGAATCTTTGATGTTTCAGTTGATTATTTATTAGGTGAAGGGCGTAATGCTAATTTTGATAAGAATACTATTAGAAGACTTGAGGAAATGGAAAAACTTCCTGATTCTGAAAAACAGAAAATCTTCCATTATATTGATCTTATTATTAGGGATTATAAGGCTAAAAAAGCTTATTCATAGATCAGCCTCCATTTATATGAGAAAAAACGAAATCCACATTCAATGACTAAATTCAAGCCTTTCTCATAGAAATTGAGGATCCAAACAGTTCCGAACTATATTAATAGTCTCCATTTAATTTGTGCGGAAGCAGAGATGTAATTTATATTTGAAAATCTTTGGCCGGTCTTTTATCTTTATTTGAAAATATTTCTCTTTTCGGACTTAATGAAAACGTTCT
>JAAGZN010000049.1 GCA_024206165.1 Bacteroidota bacterium | reverse complement strand
ATTTACTGTTTGTTTTATTTTATCTATTAATGACAATTTTATTTTCTTTTGAATTAATTTTCACAACTTATAACAGGATTAAATATCTTTTCAAATATTAAAATATTTGATCAGCAGTCTGAAGACTACTGATAGCAGTGTATTCGATGGGCCTTCCATCATCTTTTATATAGTTCGTCAGAATATTTCTATTCTAACTTCTTGACACACCTAAGGATAGCTGGGTGTTTCAATCATTACAGTAAAAAAAGATCTACATCTTCAATCATTTTTATGACTTTTTTATTTGATGGTTTAAGAAAAATGGGTAATGTTAAATCAAAATTACTCATAACAATAATTTCAAGTTGAGGAATTACGAAGTTAACCATATGTATTTCTTTTAAACTTTCACTTAGTATATTTTCAAGTTCTGTTTTAGAGGATATTCTGAAAATTTCCTTATTTGAATTAAAGTCATCATTAAATGAATATATTTCTGATGAATTAAAAAACATGTCAAATAGCTTAAAGTATTTATCTTGATATTCTTTATAGTTCTTCATAGTAAACCCGTCATCGCCTACTTGGCAATAGCTCAAAAAAGCCCCTGATGCTTCTTCCTCATTCAGCCAATGATCATATATTGTAATATAATATTTTTCGAAATTTTTTCGTTTTTTTTCATACTCCCTAAGTTGATCAATTTTTATTTCGCCAAAAAAATCAAATTTATCTGAATTTTTTTTTTTCATTTTTATTTTCTTAAAAAAACACCTTCTTTAGTGATAGAACCTATTCTTTTTGGTATTTTGTCATTGTTGCACAACTTCCAATAAGAACCTCCATGAGGACCGACACCTGAATTCCGTGAATCTTCTTTAACAAGCTTGTATCCAGTTTTTTCATTTACCAAAACTCCATTTTGGTTACGTTTAAATTTAGAAAGATCAATAGTTCCAGGCTTCTTTCCTCTAAGTCTAGTTGGAACATTTTTATATTCTTTTGGTATTTTTTTTAATTTATTTACTCTATCCGTAACAGTTTTACCCCTACCAACAACATCAGAACCAACAACCAAATTCTCTTCTGCAGCAACTACTCCTCCTTTACCTTTCTTTAATTTACCTTTTAAATCTACATTTTTTGTAACTTTAAAACTATCTTTTTTATAAGTTATTTTTGCTTTAATTTTTTTCTTCTTTGCTAGCTTTATAATTTCTTTACTAGCCTTTTTAGT
>JAAGZN010000666.1 GCA_024206165.1 Bacteroidota bacterium | reverse complement strand
TGGTTGACCCAGAAAATTTTCAAATTTGATTAGAAAAATACACTTTTCCTAGAGCAACTGTGATTTTCAGATCTTTGATGGCATGTGACGTCTCATGGCTAATTGACCGTATATCCACCTTTAAAAGGGACAACTGTGCCCCTAATGGCTCATATTGCATCTTAGATGTCCCACATCAATACCAGAAACCAAGAATGGACCATTTACTATGCACAAATTTTAGCTACCTCCTATTTAGTGTTGCAGATAATATTTTATGGCAGCCAAATACTGCGGATTTTGACCAGTTTTGGATGAAAAGTGATTTTTTTCAGTGCCAAGACTTCATTTGCACCCCCAAGTGTTATACATATTCGGAAAGCTCTGGACCTAAGGATTTTTTTGGTGCCGGATATGTCATACATTGCTAAAGAAAAATGACTGTATAATTTTGAGGACAGGAGTGGGGAAATAATATAAACTATATCTCAGAGTGCGTCTTAATTAGTCTAATTTTGATAAAATGTGGTCGGTGATGTTGTGGCTGTGGGTAGTATGGCTGCTGTGCATATTAGCGGGACCGACGGTGCTAGCCTGTTGCTGGGGGTGACCAGGTGAGGATCCCGGCCCGGCCGCTTCTGCTACTCCGCTCCACTCATACTCCGGCTTTCAGGGACTCCATCTCCATCCTCAGCCCCACCAGATGACCAACACCCAGATTGATGAGTTTGACAAGAAGTTCAAGCACAACAACCCCAAGGCGGGGTTGGGAAATAAGGGGCTGGGGATAATGGGGCAGTGGGTCCCTAGAGCTCTTGGGTTTGGGGGCATTTTGGATCATTTTATATTTTGGGTGCATTCTGGATCTGTGCTGTCAACACATTGAGTTGGAGGAGCAGGACAAATACATTTACATATGTTTTGTTTTATCAGGAGAGATATATGTTTTGTTTATTTTAAGCTAGACTAAGTTCAATTTTAATTTTAAATCTATAATTTTTCCACATCGCCACATTCATTTATCTTATTTTCCAGAGTGCCCATCTTCTGTTG
>JAAGZN010000048.1 GCA_024206165.1 Bacteroidota bacterium | reverse complement strand
GCTAGCAAAGAAGAAAAAAATTAAAGCAAAAATAACTTATAAAAAAGATAGTTTTAAAGTTACAAAAAATGTAGATTTAAAAGGTAAATTAAAGAAAGGTAAAGGAGGAGTTGTTGCTGCAGAAGAGAATTTGGTTGTTGGGTCTGATGTTGTTGGTGGTAGTAAAAAGGTAATAAAGGGAAGTAATGGATCATCAAAAATACGATATAAAAAACCTAAAAAAAGCAAAACCAAATTAAGTGCCAAAGAAAGAGCAAGTAATGCCCCAGATTGGGCAAAACAATATAAGCCAAGAATTGATGAAGATGGTAAAGCTTTTGCTAAAAGATTGATGAATGAGAAGTATGGGGCTGGTAATTATAAAAAGGGATCAAAAACAGAATTCAGTGAAATTCAAAAGTGGGCAGATAGACATTTTGAATAAAACTATAATATGAAATACGTATATTACTTAGAACACACACATAAAATATCAAATGATAATGAAAGTGCTAAACTTTTGGGTATATTTTCAACTGAAGAAAATGCAAAAAAAGCAATAGATAAATATAAAAAATTACCCGGATTTAAAGATTGCCCTGATGATTTTATTATTGATAAGTATCAAATAAATGAAACAGAATGGAATTCGGGATTTGTCACATCAAATGGAGTAGATATTCCTTATTGGATGACAGAAAAAAAAGAAAATTAATATAGTTCATTCCATCTATCGTTATTTTTCAACACTGCTATCAGTAGTCTTCAGACTGCTGATCAAATATTTTAATATTTGAAAAGATATTTAATCCTGTTATAAGTTGTGAAAATTAATTCAAAAGAAAATAAAATTGTCATTAATAGATAAAATAAAACAAACAGTAAAT
>JAAGZN010000665.1 GCA_024206165.1 Bacteroidota bacterium | reverse complement strand
TTTCTTATAAAGTACGTTATTTGCATTGGAAAAAACGATCTCATTTGCTCTAAAACGTTAGAAACAATTGTATTACAACAGTTCTGTCCATGGGAACAGCCTAGAACTTTTTACACCGTGGGTTTCTTATAGTTCCCCATGTAACTTAGTGCAAACTTAGCCCTGCAATAAGAGTTCACCTCAATTTCTTATAAAGTACGCCTTTCGCATGGAATAAAACGATTCCGTTTGCTCTAAAACGTTGTAAACGATTGTATTACAACAGTTCTGTCCATGGGAACAGCCTAGAACTTACTAAACCGAGGGTTACTTATAGTTCCCCATGAAACTTAGTAAAAACTTAGCCCCGCAATAACACTTCACCTCAATTTCTTATGAAGTACGCCTTTCCCATGGTATAAACCGATTCCGTCTGCTCTAAAACGTTGTAAACATACGTATTACAACAGTTCTGTCCATGGGAACAGCCTAAAACTTATTACACCGAGGGTTTCTTATAGTTCCCCATGAAACTTAGT
>JAAGZN010000664.1 GCA_024206165.1 Bacteroidota bacterium | reverse complement strand
TACGAAAAAGGGATAGAAGTTACGAAAAAGGATATGGATGCTATAAACATTAATGGCGACAAATTTCATCCTGAATGGAATTATACCATTGAAAATTCTGCATAGCCAATCATTTAGGTTATTAAATTACAGATCCTAAAGGTCTAATCTTCACAATATTTCCATATTCTGATGAAAGGAATTTATACATATTATTTTCAAAATTATAAGATAAATTAAAATCAAAAAAATAACTATAATTATGTTTAATATTTTGTTTTAAAGAAAACTTTTTAGGCCAAGATTTTGATGTATTATAAATTTTAGGATCTAAAGAAATCAGAAAAAAGTTTCTATCAAAGTCGTTTTTTTTTAAAGAACTTATCCAATTTTCTGTTAAATTCTTTGCAGAATAAGTTATTGTTGAAAAAATTAATAAATTATTATCTTCTTTAATAATATCTGAATTGTTATTTTGAATGTTAGATGGGAAATCAAAATATGACATATAAAAAGTAGTCTTTATATCTAAGTAATAAACTATTAATGCCAATCCTATAAAAATTATAAAAAACCTTTGTTTATAAGGATTAGAGAAATGGCTGTATCTATTTTTTTGTAAATTATTGTTATAATTACCATTAATGTTTTTTGAATGTATTTTTCTCATTTTAGAATTCATAAACATCTCCTTTTTATAATTACAGCTGCAAAGGATAATAAAAAATATATGGATCAGTTTTTTCTTTGAAGTATTATTCATATTTCTAATATCAATTAAACATTTAATGTAAAACCATAAATCTTGAAGAAAATCAAGTCTCAATATTATTAAATATGATATTGAGTTCAAAATCATTTATAATATATATGTTTGTCACGCTAATTTTATAAAGGGTTTTTCTATATATATTTTGGTCCAAAAAAGATGTTTCCCTTTGCTCAAGAAGACAATTTGAAAATAAAGCAGAATTTGTTAAAAAATAAAAAAAATAGGTTATCATCTTTAATCAAAAATATTAATAAAACTTAACTTCCATTAAATATTTTCCATTATTAATATTATAAATATAATTCTCTTTGCCATTAATTAAAGGTTCTCTATAAATATTATCTTTTAGATGACGTCTAGCAATAGTACAAGGGAACCAACAAAACTTATATTTCCATTTATAAAATTTTCCATCTACTTCAAAAATTTTATTATTGTTGAAACTATATTTAAAATCTTCCCATTCATTATCTAAAAAATAAGAATCTGTAATATAATAATCTAATTTATATTTATTTTTTATTGATTTCATATTTATATTGTTCTTATTATATTTACATGTAACCAATAAAAAAATACAAATTGTTTTAAAATATAGAATAAATATCTTCATAGTTTTAAAATTTAGAATCAGAATATATTTAGTAAGAAACAAAATAAAAAAGTTAAATGAAAAAAAATACATATAAAAAGGAGAAAATAAAAAAAGGTTTAAATCTAATACCAGAATTTATCTTAAGTAGAAAATTTCAAATTATATTAGGATTTATTCTTCAAGGGTTAAGTATTTTTTTATTAATATCTTTCATTTCTCATTTATTCAATGGCAAATATGATCAAAGTTCCATCTTAGCATTTTTAAACAAAGAAATTAATAATCTTAAAGAATTAGAAATTAATAATAAATTAGGAATATTAGGAGCATTATCTTCTTACTATTTTATATTCAAATGGTTTGGAATTACAGCCTTAGTAGTCCCTTTTTTTATTTATTTGATTGGCCATAAATTAACTTATAAAAAGACTCCATTAAGTATTTTAAAAGCTTTTAATATTGTTTTCTTTAGCATTATATGGACAAATTTATTATTAGGATATTTACAATCAGTTTTTGAAGATATAAATTTAATTGAATTTCTTGTTGGGGGAATAGGATTAGAGCTTGTTACTGAATTAGAAAAATTTATAGGAGGAGGGATTTTGATTATTATAATTGTAATGTTTTTGATATTTCTAGTTTATATTTTTGATATTACCCATATTAAAACTTTCAATCTTCCAAAGTTTTCTTTGATTTCAAAATTAAAAAAATTAATAAATAGAAAAAGTAAAAAAGAGGAAAATGAAAATAATGTAAACCCAATAATCGAAACTAATAGCCTTATTGATACTGTTCCCTTAAATTTAGAATTAAATAAAAAAGAGGAAGTCAAAAATAATGATTTAACTTTAAAAATAGAAGAGCCAAAACAAGAAGAACAAAATATCGAGGAACCTAAAAATTCTGATTTAAAAATAAAAAACTATGATCCAACATTAGATCTTTCGAGATATAAATATCCAATAATAGATTTATTAAAGCAACATAATTTTGGTAACCCAAAAGTATCCCATGAAGAATTAGAACAAAATAAAAATAAAATAATAGAAACATTAATTAATTTTAAAATAGGAATATCAAGCATAAAAGCAACAATTGGCCCTACTGTTACCCTTTATGAAATTATTCCAGAAGCTGGAGTCAAAATTTCTAAAATTAAAAACTTAGAAGATGATATAGCTTTAAATTTGGCAGCTTTAGGAATCAGGATTATAGCTCCAATACCAGGAAAAGGTACAATAGGAATAGAAGTACCAAATAAGCAGCGAGAAGTTGTGCCTTTTAAATCAATAGTAGAATCTGATAAATTTATAAAAAGCAAGATGGATTTACCTATAATCATTGGTAAAACAATTGCAAATGAAGTTTATGTTGCAGATTTAGCTCAAATGCCACATTTGTTAATTGCAGGTGCTACTGGTCAAGGTAAATCTGTGGGACTTAATGTTGTCTTAGCTTCTTTATTATATAAGAAACATCCATCTCAATTAAAATTTGTACTTGTTGATCCTAAAAAAGTAGAGCTTTCTTTATATAGTAAAATAGAAAGACATTTTTTAGCCAAATTGCCAACAAATGGAGAAGCTATTATCACTGCAACAAAAGAGGTTATACATACTTTAAATTCTTTATGTATTGAAATGGATACAAGATATGAATTATTGAAAGATGCTGGAGCAAGAAATATTCGAGAATATAACAAAAAATTTGTTGAAAGAAAGTTAAATCCAAAGCAAGGACATAGATTTTTGCCTTATATTATTCTGGTTATTGATGAGTTTGCCGATATGATGATGACCGCTGGAAAGGAAATTGAAACTCCAATTGCTAGATTAGCACAACTGGCAAGAGCAATTGGAATACATCTTGTCTTAGCAACCCAAAGACCTTCTGTAAATGTTATAACTGGAATAATTAAAGCTAACTTTCCAGTAAGGATTTCTTATAAAGTAAGTTCAAAAATAGATTCAAGAACTATATTAGATGCTGGAGGTGCAGATCAATTGGTAGGAAAAGGAGATTTATTACTTTCTATGAATTCTGAAATTCTAAGAATACAATGTCCTTTTATTGATACTGATGAAGTTAATGAAATTTGTGAATATATTGGAGCTCAACAAGGTTATGGTTCAGCATATTCTTTACCAGTATATGAACCTGATAGTGAAAAAACTGAATCTTCGAATAAAGAAATTGGTGAAAGAGATAAAATGTTTGAAGATGCAGCGAGATTAATAGTTTCTCATCAGCAAGGTAGTACTTCTTTAATACAAAGAAGACTTAAACTTGGTTATAATAGAGCTGGAAGATTAATTGATCAGTTAGAAGCAGCTGGGATTGTAGGTCCTTTTGAAGGTAGTAAAGCAAGAGCTGTTTTAATTCCTGATGAGCATAGTTTGAATTTATTATTAGATAATTTAGAAAATTAATTTTTAAGACTTTTTTAGTTAGTAATAAATTCATAATGACAGTGATAATAACTTTGTTTCTAGGAGGAGGAAGTTGTGATTATTTGACTTCTGATTTTAAGATGATATAATATAATTAGTTTTTTGTTTGTGATTTTGTAAGAATTCTCGATTTTCTTCTTTTTGGTGTTTCTGGTTTTTAGTGCCTTTTAATTTGTATTTCTTTCATTTTATTTACCACTAAAGAAATTTTGATAAGCACGTTATTTTTATATTTATAATCAAAGTTTATAAAATACATTAGGATAATATCATATTAGTCATAGATGTAGTTATTAAAAATTTAACTATTTTTATTTAAAACATTATTTAAAAGATATGATATTAATTTATGTTTTGATTTTTAGTTTTATAAGTTTATTCTGTTTTTTTAACTAAATATTCAAAAGCATGAATTCAAATCTTTCTAAAAAATTAAATTTGTTTATTATATACTCATTCCATATCAAGATGATTAGTAATTATTTGAAAATTACTATTTATTCTGCTATATAATTTTTCAGTTATTATTGGTATAGTACTAGAAAAGAAATTGTCTATTGCCGACCGAAATTCTTTTGCTGTTTTA
>JAAGZN010000663.1 GCA_024206165.1 Bacteroidota bacterium | reverse complement strand
TACGAAAAAGGGATAGAAGTTACGAAAAAGGATATGGATGCTATAAACATTAATGGCGACAAATTTCATCCTGAATGGAATTATACCATTGAAAATTCTGCATAGCCAATCATTTAGGTTATTAAATTACAGATCCTTAATTTAATTTTTTATAAAATCATATTATAACTTATTTAATTTTTTTAATTAATATTTCAATTAATTAAAATATTAAATTATAAAAATTGCATAATAATATTTTCAAATAATTAAAAGATAAATAAAATATAAACTAATCAGATATCAGTTGTTAATTATTTTTAAATATGTTAAATTAGTTTATAAGATCATATAAAATTTGAATTTAAAGACTATAACTATAAAATAATGCTAAAAATTGATGGCAATATCTTAAATGATTTATTAGGAAATGAATTTGAAGAATTATTAAATCATAAATGCCGAACAGTTTCCAAAGACAATTTATATTTACCAAGCTCAAATTTTATTGAAAAAGTATTTCAACATTCAAACAGAAATGTTCAAGTTTTAAAAAATATTTCAAATATCTTCAATCATGGCCGACTAGCTGGTACTGGTTATGTTTCTATATTACCAGTAGACCAGGGCATAGAACATAGTGCAGGGGCTTCTTTCTCGACAAACCCTATTTATTTTGATCCTGAAAATATTTTAAAATTAGCAACTGAAGGTGGTTGTAATGCTGTTGCTACAACTTTTGGGAATTTTGGTATTATTGCTAGAAAATATGCTCATAAAATACCTTTTATTGTCAAAATAAATCATAATGAGTCTTTAACTTATCCATCAACTAATAATCAGATTTTGTTTGGAAGTGTAAAAGAAGCTTGGAATATGGGAGCTTCTGCAATTGGAGCTACTATTTATTTTGGCAGCCAAAATTCAAATAGACAAATAAGTGAAATTGCCGAAGCATTTGAAATGGCTCATGATTTAGGTTTAGCTACTATTTTATGGTGTTATCCAAGAAACGAGTTTTTCAAAACTGAAGAAAATGATCATAATACTGCTGTTGATATCACTGGCCAAAGCAATCATATTGGAGCCGCTATACAAGCTGATTTTATTAAACAAAAATTACCAACTTATAATTACGGTTTTAAAGAACTGCAGTTTAGCAAAAGTCATCCAAACATTCTAACAAAATTAACAACAGAGCATCCAATAGATCTTTGTAGATATCAGATAATTAATTCTTCTATGGGTAGAATAGGATTAATAAATTCTGGAGGACCTTCAAATGGAAAATCAGACTTAATTGATATTTTAAGAGTCGCAATAATTAATAAAAGAGCAGGCGGAATGGGTTTGATTTGTGGTAGAAAAGCTTTTCAAAAACCTATGGAAGATGGTATTAAGATTTTAAATGCTATTCAAGATATTTATTTGATGAAAGAAATTACAATTGCTTAAAAGACTTAAAATTCTTTTTTAAAATATTCAATCAATATTTGCCCTTCATTTTTACTACACATTCTTTAATTATCCTTAATATTATACTATAAGAATTTTATTTTTTATTTGAAATTTGTATTCCAATTGATAGAAATACATATTGTACGGTTAAGCTTGCTAACCTTTTTAAATAAATATACATTTTATAAAAAAATGGAAAATTTTCTTATAAATTCAAATAAATCAATAAAAGTATTTTCATTTTTAATATTATTTAATTTTGCATGTCACAGAAATAATAATAAATTGTCGATGCAAAATATTGACAATAATATTAAAGAAAATAAAGCACAAAAATATGAAAAACAGAATATTTTAAATTACCTCAAAGAACCTGATGAACAAAAAGAACCAATATATAAAGAGGATAACATAAAAATAATAAAAGACTTCATAAAATATTTCAAATGCGAAATTACGAATACTCTCAGCGCAATGAAAGTACTATCAACAAACATGGCTCAAGCTAATCATGATAATAAAACTCAAAAAGCCTCAAAAGCTCTTAGCCTTGCGGGACATATATTACAAACTACAATAATAGCAATTCCTTTATCAAAATTATTAGAAGGAACGGCAAAAGGAATAAATTATATCAATAATAAAAAGCAAATAGCTGGATTCAATAAAATAATTCAAGAACTTGCCCCTACTTTTACAGATATAGATAATGTAGCAAACCAATTATCAAACTTTATAGGAAGTCATTATGATTATTACCTAACAAAAATATCAAATAAAAAATATGCTGAAATACTAGCAAAATATTTTGCAGATATATTAAAGTCATGGTTATTAAAATTTGAATTTTCAGAAGATTTACCTTTATATAATCAATTAGAAAATCAAATAGGTAAAAATAAAAATACTTTTATAAATAATATCAAAACAATAAAAAATCAATTTAAACATGAAATAGCAAAACCTTTTGAATCCAATGAAGAAAAAGCTTCTAAAAAAATACTAGAATTCTTTAATATTACAGAACAATGGGTACAACTAAAAGAAATAGGTAAGCTATCAATCTGGTATATATACTCATTCCATATCAAGATGATTAGTAATTATTTGAAAATTACTATTTATTCTGCTATATAATTTTTCAGTTATTATTGGTATAGTACTAGAAAAGAAATTGTCTATTGCCGACCGAAATTCTTTTGCTGTTT
>JAAGZN010000662.1 GCA_024206165.1 Bacteroidota bacterium | reverse complement strand
AAACCGAGCTATGCAATAAAAATGGCAATAATAACAGGAATCGTTAATTTAAAAAATGGATTTTAAAAAAGATACTTCATGAGAGGAAACCTTTTTTATAACTTTTTATAGGTAGGCCAGACTTTTGCAGCGCCTCCTAATAAAGTATAATATAATTAAAAGCTAAAATATTATAAATATTTTAGCTTTTATCAAATTTATTAAAATTAGCATGAATTGACCCTGCCTTTTTCCGGCCGTAATAAATGGGGTCTGCTACAATCTAATAAGTGTTTAAATCTAGTAATCGGTTTATTTCATGGCAAGTCAGATTTTGTGTCAACTTATTTCAGGACGAGACACTCAATAAACTCAATAATAGAATTTTGATTTCCTCTTGATCCAGATTGTTGCTCATTTCCATTACCATGTGGTTTCATTAAAAACAAATTATGCTTACCTCCTTTTTTATCGTATATAATATATTTATAAATATGACTGCCGTTATTTCTTGTTTGCATAATGTAATTTTTTATCAATCTTTTTTCCATAAGTTTTAGCATAATCTGATCAGTGGTCTTCTCTATTTTATTACCTTTAAATTCTTTCCATGACTTGTTTAAAATAGTTTCAATATATTCATCCAAGTTATCTTCGTTTTCTTGATTTTGATCTGTCTCGTTTGATTTTTCATCATAACTGTTTTGTTTTTGTTCACTTCTTAAAGCTCTTTTGATTTGTGTTTTTGAAGGATTTTCGGGTACAAATCTTTTTGCTTTATGGGATACTTGATTAGGTAATGGATGGTAGGCAGCTGTAGATTCCGCATGACTTGTTTTTTTATTAACGTTCTTACTGACCTTCCTTGGCTTTAATTTTTTTGATATTTCAAATCTAAAAAAATTGTTTGTGTCAACTTTTACTTTTAATTTGTTCTGCGTACAAATATATATATCTGAAATAAAACAAGACATATTATCCAGAAAGGTATTTTTTTGAACACCTATTTTTAGTTTCTTACAACAAAAATCCATCCATTTTTTTAATTGATTTAAGTTAGATATCATAATATCGGGATTTTCTAATTTAGCAGGTTTTTTAGAAAGTATTTTAATATATTCCTGGGTAACCTTTCTATCCATTTTTTTACTATCGTCAAAGTTCCCTATATTTTTTATTCCTAAAATTTTTTGATATAAAACAGAAAACAAGTTTTCTATAATAAGACGAATTTTGCCGTTATTCTTTAGTTCTCGTAATTCTTCGCTCATTACTCCCGTATCTAATACAGTTTTTAAATGCTCAAATATTTTAGTTTCATTAATAAAGTTAAGCAAATTTTCTGGTTTACAACTATCGTTTTGTCTTTCCTGATTTAAAATCCAAAAATTCAGTCTTATAAAATCTCTATCCAGAAATCTTTTACGTGTAAAATGATCATTTTTTTCGTCTAAGAAATTATTTGATAGTACTTGTAATAACTTTATAATATCTTTATCTTGAGTAATTTGATATTCTTGTGGTAATTCTACATTTTTAAAACTATTGTCAAAGTATTTAATTTTCATATTAGAAACCTTGTTCTTAAAAAAAGAATTAGAATAATATTTAAAAATTTTTGCATAAATTTTTTTTTTGGGTAATAAAGGGTCTTCATGCCCCATATCATCACTGCAATCTACTAGTCTAAAAAGTATTTCATTTCCTTGCAGATTATTAAATAGACCAGCCGCAAAATTTGAAAATAAATCTCGATCTTGTACACTGCAACTATCAAATATTGTTTCTTTTGGAAAACGGTTTAAAAGAGCATGAAAATCATGTTCTATTTCACATATTTTTCTATCTGTATGTACAGGATTTAAAGCAAGCATATATAGATAAGTAAAACTATCAAATTTTTTATGAAGATCATGTATATAGTCACTTTTAGTCTCTATTCCATAATTTTCACTTAAAGTTTTTCGTAATTTCTTAAACTCTTGACAATTTTTATTTGTAGGTAGGAAGTAACATTTCAATTTATTTTCTAGTTCATTGAAAAATGCAGATTGATTATCATTAGATTTGCTATCGCCATCTAATGTTGATTTAGGAACGTTATTATTCATATTTTTCGATATACCATATCTAGAACAGTTAAAAAATAATGTAAGAACACAAAGAATTAAAAAACAAGATCTAAAGCTAGTATATTTTGCTAAAATAGTATTTTTATAAGTTAAGTATTTGTTTTTCATAATATTATGATATTTATATTTAATTAAAAAGATTTACAAATTTAAAAATATTTATTGAAAAATCAAAAATAGTATAAAAATATGACATTGCTAATTTGTAAGTTCCCGGAAATAAATGTATTATGGGGCTGTATAATTGCCCCTGTATAATTGCTTTTTGGATCAAAAACGAAAATTTTATAAATTTATGCAACTGTATTTTAAAATTTTGGTAGCATTTGAAAATACCAATTAAACTTTGTAAAGAATGATTATAGAATTTTAAAAAATAATTCTTAGTTTTGTTATAGGATGGTTTCCAATACCATTTTAATTTTTCTAAAATTTTGGGAACATAATATATGTCATTGCTAATTTAATAGAGGCAAATATTGATTTCTTTTCAGCATCAATAATCTAATATAATGTTCAAGCATTTTTTCACATTTGCTATAGCATTTTGTTTTTCTTCGCATTCTTGCTAAAAAATGACGAAATAAACTATTATGGGACTGTATAATTTTAAAAATTATATTCTAAAAATATACGAAAAAAGATCATATGGGCCGGTCGGCTTCGCCGTCCGACCCATTTTTATACAGTCCCATTATAGCCTTCTATTGTATATGTCTCTGCTTTTGATTGTATATGTTGTGAATTTTGTATTATAGATTCATAGGCTTTATAATAATCCGAGTGTATTGTTATAATCGACTTGGTTTCTATTTTTGCTTGTAATTTTTGACCACTTTTTATATCTCTTCACCCAATAATAAAATTAACGAATTTTTTTCTAGTCCTATCAACACATATCCATTTGTAGTTTTTTTTGATACATATGTATGCATTTCATCCATCTCCATTTTTTCTATTTTGTTTTTACTTTTTATTGCTTTTACCTGTTCTCCAAATGATCTTATCCAGTTCAATATAGATACATTGCTGAAATTTAATAACTGACCTTACGCAGCACTCTTAGCTTCATTTTGTAATTTTTTCAATATTTCCATAGAAGCTTGATTTGCTTTTATCAAGATCAAACTTTTTAGCTGATATTGATTTTTATAACACGAAAAATTTTTTAAAATTTCTAACTTACAGTAAGCAACAAAGCTCATATATATACTCATTCCATATCAAGATGATTAGTAATTATTTGAAAATTACTATTTATTCTGCTATATAATTTTTCAGTTATTATTGGTATAGTACTAGAAAAGAAATTGTCTATTGCCGACCGAAATTCTTTTGCTGTTT
>JAAGZN010000661.1 GCA_024206165.1 Bacteroidota bacterium | reverse complement strand
GTCTTACATGCAGCAAGGGTACATGGTGAGGTCGGTATGCGTTCTAGTTGGTTAACTATCCGCAGATGCAAGCACTTTGCAGGAGTTTTGGTTACGCCTTCATTGAGGATTACTACATTTGGCTGGGCTAAAAATGCTCATGGAGGACTTGCGTATTCATGGACTTATGATTGATTGGTGTTGATATGGAGCACGAGGGACTAGTGGCGACATCTAGCGTAAATCTTAAGAGTTCGGTGCGCTTGGTTCCCAGGTAAGGCTGGGCTTTCAAACTGGCGGCGGGAAACTGCGTTTTGGACAAGAGCCCGAGGAGGGGCACAGAATAAATATCCTTGCTGAATATAAAGCCCATCCTTTGGGATAGCTGATGTGGCCAAGTGATATTGTCACATTGATTGCTCTCCCAACTCATATTTAAATGAGATCGACTTCATGATAGAGTTAATGCCACATTTTTGATATTCTTACACCAAGGTGCTCAAAACAAAAGAAGAAGATGTAACGGTGAGAAAAATTCTCAATGCCAGAGGTTTCCTTGCTATCATGGGATATTGAAACCCACCAGATTCTTGCTTTGGTGGTGGCATTATTCCTATTTCTTTATCACTTAAGGTCTGTTGGGCTTGGACCATTACGCATCCGCTTATTTCCTTTGGTCCACTTGGAGGGTTTGATGG
>JAAGZN010000660.1 GCA_024206165.1 Bacteroidota bacterium | reverse complement strand
CCTTAACATATAATTCGATAACAATTAACTGAATAGATCATTTAATTATTAGGCTTACAATTGTCAGCATTCAACACAACTATAGTGAAAATTAACTGAACATTCAACGCCTTCGAAATAAGACAATCGCATCAACTGAGACATTATGGTTACATTAAAAGGGCGTAAGGCCATCTCCTGTCCCGGAGCAATCAATAAATTGCTAATTTGCATTGATGTCATTCTGTCTTTTGCTATATCATTATTCTATTAAAGGGCATAAGGCCAATCCTGGCAGCCCTCTCAAACAGTATATCACTTTAATTACATTTATCCATGTATCATACCTCTATTTAAGGGCATAAGGCCGATCCTGGCAGCCCTCTCAATTAGTCAATCACTTTCATTACATTAATCCATGTATCATACCTCTATTTAAGGGCATGAGGCCGATCCTGGCAGCCCTCTGAATTAGTCAATCACTTTCATTACATTAATCCATGTATCATACCTCTATTTAAGGGCAT
>JAAGZN010000659.1 GCA_024206165.1 Bacteroidota bacterium | reverse complement strand
ACCCCAGCCCTGCAATATGAGTTCACCTCAATTTCTTATGATGTACGCCTTTCGCATCGAATAAACCAATCCGTTTGCTCTAAAACGTTGTAAACATACGTATTACAACAGTTCTGTCCATGGCAGCAGCCTAGAACTTATTACACCGAGAGTTTCTTATATTTCCCCATAAAACTTAGTAAGAACTTAGCCCTGCAAAATAAGTTCACCTCAATTTCTGATAAAGTAGGCCTTTCGAATGGAATAAAACGATTCTGTAAGCTCTAAAACGTTGTAAACATATGTATTAGAACAGTTCTGTCCATGGCAGCAGCCTAGAACTTATTTCACCGAGGGTTTCTTATAGTTCCCCATGAAACTTAGTTAAAACTTAGCCCTTCAATAAGAGTTCACCTCAATTTCTTATAAAGTACGTTGTTCGCATTGAATAAAAGGATCCAATTTGCTCTAAAACGTTGTAAACAAACGTATTACAACAGTTCTGTCCATGGCAACAGCCTAGAACTTTTTACACCGAGGGTTTCTTATAGTTCCCCATGAAACTTAGTGCAAACTTAGCCCTGCAATAAGAGTT
>JAAGZN010000658.1 GCA_024206165.1 Bacteroidota bacterium | reverse complement strand
GGGAAACAATACTTTGTATAGGAATGTCAGCAAAAAGACATGAGTGGGACTCGAACCCACACCATCGACGTTACTGGTGCCTTAAACCAGCGCTTCATACCACTCGGCCATCCTGCCTGTATGTTTTGTGGTCAATAGCATGGATAATCGTACAATATACCATGTGCAGGTGTTCAAAATAAGGGAAACATTACTTTGTATAGGAATGTCATCGAAATGACAGGAGTTGGACTGGAACCCACGCCACAGATGTGACTGGTGCCTTAAGCAACTGACTTAGACCACTGCGCCATCCTGCCTGTTACTTGTGTGTTCAATTGCACTGATAATGGTAGAAGATCCCAAGTGCAACTGTTGAAAATAAAAAAAACAAGACTTTGTATAGGAATGTCAACAAAATGACATGAGTGGGACTCCACTTTGTGTAGGAATATCATCGAAATGACAGGAGTTGGACTGGAACCTCAGCACAGATGTGACTGGTGCCTTAAGCAATTGACTTAGACTTCTGCGCCATCTTGCCTGTTACTTGTGAGTTAAATTGCATGGATAATGGTAGAAGATACCATGTGCAAGTGTTCAAAATAAAAAAAAACAAGACTTTGTATAGGAATGTCAACAAAATGACATGAGTGGGACTCGAACGGACGCCACCGAAGTGACTGGTGCCCGTAAACCAGCGCCTTATACCACTAGGCCATCCTGCCTGTATGTTTTCTGGTCAATAGCATGGATGATCGTAAATATACCATATGCAGGTTTTCAAAATAAGGGAAAAAATACTCTGTATAGGAATGTCAGCAAAAAGACAGGAGTGGGACTCGAACCCACACCACCGACGTTACTGGTGCCTTAAACCGGCACCTCATACCACTTGGCCATCCTGCCTGTATGTTTTGTGGTGAATAGCATGGATAATCGTACAATATACCATGTGCAGGTGTTCAAAATAAGGGAAAAAATACTTTGTATAGGAATG
>JAAGZN010000657.1 GCA_024206165.1 Bacteroidota bacterium | reverse complement strand
TAACGTTGTTTTCCTTTTGCCTTTCCATCTTTTGTACATACATTATGATGGCATTTAGGGCATTGTTTGTTTATCATTTGTATTTTTTGCTTTGGTGAATATACAAATTTACCAAAACTATTCTTTAGTAGCAATACCAATTATATCGTTGTTTTTTAGATGAGAATAAAGAAAAAATAGATTCTAATATTTTATTGATAGATAAAGTTCCTGAAAATATATATCCCCAAAAAGAAATTCATAGCTTATTAATTTTATCCATTTTGATTGTATTCATATTTATTGCTATTTATGCAAAATTAAAGAAATTTAAGATATTCAAAAATATTACAATCCGAAAATAAAATCTTTAATTTTCGAATTAAATAAAAGTGAAAATTGTTTACACACAACGTTTAAGGAAATGTAATAAAATAACTTGGATAATATGATATTAGTGTTATATTTAGGTATGACACAAAAAGAAAAAGAGCTTACAAAAATTCGAAACAAATATTTATCAATAAAAAGTTGTTTAAGCGAGAAAGGACGTCGTT
>JAAGZN010000656.1 GCA_024206165.1 Bacteroidota bacterium | reverse complement strand
TGTTGCTAAGAGCGTCATCGGTTGGTGGGTTAACTAAACAGGCATCATTACACACAGCACTGGCCTGGGGGGTACTGTCAATAACTTGCATGTCAGAGAGGCATTGCAGTGCAGGATGATGCCTGCATTGCACTGCACTGCATTGCACTACTGTACTAACATTGCAGTGCATGGCATTACACTGCACTGCACTGTACTGCACTTCTCTTCTCTGCAGTGCAGTGCAGTGCAGTGCAGGCATCATCCTGCCCTGCAATGCCTCTCTGCCATGTCCTGTTATTGCCAGTACCGCCCAGTCCTGTGCTGACCTTTACAATGTGTAATGACGCATGTTTAATTAAACCACCACCAGATGGCGCTATTAGAAAAATAGAAGAATACAACAAAAATATAGTAAAACCATAAGTGTGCACCTTTATAATATACCAATTATCATGACCATCATTTAAGTACCGTTACATAAATGCCATTACAAATATGTACATACATGTTTCTTCCAAAGGGTTCTCTCAGACAAATATGGATATGTAATCAAAATTTGCACAGTCAGTTTCTGGACCCATCTGAATGTCTGCCCTGTCTGGCGGACTTTTAAGTTGGAGCCTTGTATTGTGCTGACTGGTCCAATGCAGTCCTGCCTCAGCAGGGCAGCATTGGCCAATGCCCTCCCGCCGCCTGTCTGCTGTGGGAGAGCATTGGGCCTTGACTGTGTCAATGCAATCCCTGCTCGAGGGATGCAGAACATGGTACAATACTGCCTCAAGGCTTGAGGCAGGATTGCACCATGTTTTGCATCCCTCGAGCAGTGGTTGCATTGACACAGTTAAAAGCCAATGTTGCACCTCCTCAGCGTGATACACTGTACTTTGCACACTGTAAACCGGCGTTTTCCATGACTAACCCCTGTCCGCCAGGTAGCACTGGTGACCCGGGGGCTGTCGGCCGAGGCCTGGGGCCTCGTGTACTGTGACCACGGAGGAGCTTCTATTGCGACCAGCGGACAGTGAACTGGTCCAGGCTGCTCGGACTGGCCCTTAGTTAATACTCCGGCCGTCAGGTCCCTACTGGAGGACCCTACTGTAGGTCCCTACTGTAGGTCCCTACTGTAGGTGCCTAGTAGG
>JAAGZN010000655.1 GCA_024206165.1 Bacteroidota bacterium | reverse complement strand
TGGATAAAAGCCTTGCTCGGCTAACCATAAGCCGTTCATTCTTATTTCTGGGATTTTTATCTTCCTATTATAACTCCAGTTTGTTGTTCTGCTTTTTCCTTGGATCGTTAAGTATCTCTCTTTTTCTTGGTGTTCTAGCATGGTAAAATTATTTAAAATATTTAATTGTTGAACATCTACAACAAATGTAGAACTTCTTTATTATGCATGCAAATAATATATACTTTTTTTGTAGATAGTATTTATTTAATTTTATTGAAATTGGTTGATAATATTTATTTTAAGAAGTATATGTTAAACATTGGAAATAGGATAGTTGAATTAAGAAAAGCTAAAAATTGGTCTCAAACGGATTTAGCAAGTGCCATTAATGCTTCTAGAGATATGATTGGCAAATATGAAAGGAATGATAACCTTCCTTCAATTGAAGTTGCTTTAAAATTATCTAAAGTTTTTGATATTAGTATCGATTATTTGATTGGCGAAGGTAAATATGCTTCTTATAATAAGGAAACTATTAAAAGATTACAGGATATTGAGGTTTTAGATCATTCTACTAGAACAACTTTGTTTCAAATTATTGACACTTTTCTCCGTGATGCTAAGACTAGAAAAGCTTATTCTTGATACTCTAATCCCTAAACTATTAAATGAATGAAATGAATATTAATGATTTGACTCTTGATAAATTACTTGAACTTAATGAGTTGATTGTTAACAGAATTAAATATTTAAGAGATATTGAGTCGGTTAGAGATAAGATTTTATTTAAGAAAGGAGAATTCGTTAGTTTTGAGCATAATAATAGATATGTTATTG
>JAAGZN010000654.1 GCA_024206165.1 Bacteroidota bacterium | reverse complement strand
TGTTTACAACGTTTTAGAGCTAACAGAACCGTTTTATTCAATGGGAAATGCGTAGTTTAAAAGAAATTGAGGTGAACTCTTATTACGGGGCTAAGTTTTCACTAAGTTTCATGGGGAATTAAAAGAAACCGTCGGGTAATAAGTTCTAGGCTGTTCCCAGAGACAGAACTGTTGTAATACGTTTGTTTACAACGTTTTAGAGCAAACCGAATCGTTTTATTCCATGCGAAAGACGTATTTTATAAGAAATTGGGCTGAGCTCTTATTGCAGGGCGAAGTTTGCACTAAGTTCCATGGGGAACTATAAGAAACCCTCGGTGTAAAAAGTTCTAGGCTGTTCCCATGGACAGAACTGTTGTATTACGTTCGTTTACAACGTTTTAGAGCAAACGGAATCGTTTTATTCCATGCAAAAGGCGTACTTTATAAGAATTTGAGGTGAACTCCTATTGCAGAACTAAGTTTTCACTAAGTTTCATTGGGAAAAATAAGAGACCCTCGGTTATATACATTCTAGGCTGTTCCCATGGACAAAACTGATGTAATACGTATTTTTACAACGTTTTAGAGCAAACGGAGTCGTTTTATTCCATGCGAAAGG
>JAAGZN010000653.1 GCA_024206165.1 Bacteroidota bacterium | reverse complement strand
TTTCTTCAGAGATATTCGGTCAAAGACACATTATAAAATTGAACAGGTCATTAACTTAATACTTCCTACGCAAAATCTTCATCAAAACACAAGTGTCTGAATGTTTCT
Organism: Bacteroidota bacterium; assembly: GCA_024206165.1. Taxonomy (GTDB): domain Bacteria; phylum Bacteroidota; class Bacteroidia; order Cytophagales; family Amoebophilaceae; genus JAAGZN01. The sequence continues at coordinate 409 of JAAGZN010000653.1, read as the reverse complement.
CAACGTTTGACTGGACCCTTCAATCTTCCAGCTTCTAGCAAACCTTAGTATCTCAATTGCCCAAAGAAACTCGAAATATTTCGAATTATTCTTGACACTTACTCATCAAGTAAAGAATGCTGAGACAATACAAAACGTCTCTGAATGAGCTTCATAAGTCAGCCTTTTTGATAGGAGTTATGTTCTCTGACATTCTTAGACACAGAGTCGTGCTAAACTTAAGGCGCTAACTAACTAAATACCTTCTAATAAAAATCTCCATCAAAACACTAGTGGCTGGAGGTTTCTCAACCTTATCCTCTCTATTAACTCTTACAACTCTTTTCCAAATGGATCCATAAGTATGTTAACAAAGCAATACTGTCATTATAATTAACCCATAATACTCTAAGCTGTTTATATATATATG
>JAAGZN010000652.1 GCA_024206165.1 Bacteroidota bacterium | reverse complement strand
TTTTTAGTTTAATATCTAAATAATAAGTTGGCAAAAAATTAAAATGATGAAAGTTTACTGGTAAAAAAGTTTATCGCGACAAAGGTTGATCAAAAATGACCATTTTATAAAAGAAAATAGCTATTTTTGAACATTTTTGGTCTTTTTCGTAAAAATTCATATAAAAAATGATTAAATAATATTTTTTAAATTGCCCCCGTCACTTTTTAGTTTAATATCTAAAGAATAAACTGTCAAAAAATTAAAATGATGAAAGTTTACTAGTAAAAAAGTTTATCTCAGCAAAGGTTGATCAAAAATGATCATTTTACAAAAGAAAATGTTCAATTTTGATCATTTTTGGTCTTTTTCGTAAAAATTCATATAAAAATTAAATAAATAATATTTTTTAAATCACTCCCTTAAATTTTTAGTTTAATATCTAAATAATAAACTGTCAAAAAATTAAAATGATGAAAGTTTACCAATAAAAAAGTTTATCTCGGCAAATGTTGGTCAAAAATAAACATATTATAAAAGAAAATGTTTATTTTTGATCATTTTTGGTCTTTTTCGTAAAAATTCATATAA
>JAAGZN010000651.1 GCA_024206165.1 Bacteroidota bacterium | reverse complement strand
TTCTGAGGAAAATATAGGGACGATTAACTAATTTATTATATAGATTCATATCAGATTAATTTAATTTTTGATGCAATATAATAATTAAAGCTTAAATCAAGGATTTTTTATATCAATAAGGACTTTTGCAGCGCCTCCAATTAAAACTTGGTTTCTTAAAATTAATAGTTGCTTTATCATCATTCATCATTTCATCCTCAGAAGATAAGTCTTCATTCTTATGCTTTGTTAAATGTTCAATATAAAAATCCCAGGAATTTTTAAAATCTCTATTAATAAAATTTTTAAAATCCCTTGTAGGAGATATTGTAGGAAAGTTAGTTTGTAAAAGGGTTGGATTTTGAGTAACTTTTAATGTATCATTATTTGAACGAAAAGTAAAATCTTTTTGTTCAATATTTTTGTTATCATCATCCTTTTCTTCTTTTTTCTCTTTCCTTTTCAAAGCACCAGCAACTATCAAACTTCCACCTCCAATACCTCCTATAGCAGACTTAGATACCACCCCATTATTTTTTTCATTTGATGAATCATTTCCAGTTTTTATGTCTTTTGGATCAGAAATTGATTGATTTTGATTCATATCTTGAATAGATAGATCGTTTTTTAATTCAATATTATTTAAAGTATCATTATTAACACTTTGAAAATTACTAAAATTAAAATTAAAAGGAATATTTTTTATACCATAATATATAAAGGCAGGAGCAGCAAATGTAAGAGCAGTTTTAAGAGTAACTTTGCTTTGTATAAATGATTTTATAGTAACTGCTGATGAACTTATAAAACTTTTAATTCCACCAGCTGAAATTGTACTTTTACCACCAAATCCTAAAGATGTACCTATTTTAGAAAGAAATCCACCACCTTTAGTTACTAAAAATGCTAAACCCCCACTTTTTACTATAATAACTGCAATAATGACAGCAGCAGCTACGACAACCGCACCGATTAAAAAATATTTAAACCCTTTACTATTTAAGATCCGCCTTATTCCGTTGTTCAAATTATTCAAAAATTTTTCGACACCTTTTCTGTTATTTTTATGATATTCCAAAAATGAAGGGAATTCTTCTCTTTCTCTTTCATTAGCTATTTTTTCATATAAATTATCTATTTGATCAGCTAATTTATCTCTTATCTTCTCTTTTGCTATAAGTTCAGTTTTATGTTTGTCAATTTCTTTGTTTAAATTATTTGTCTTTCTTTTAGATTTTTTTGAATCTTTTTTGGCCCTTCTTATCTTTTTTAGTTCTACTTTTATTTTATAAATAAGATCTAAAATAGAATGCTCATCCCCAAGCCTTACTAATTTATCTTCAAATCCTGTAAATTTATATTCAAAAACGGTATTAATAATTTTAGACATTTGGTTTACATAGGGAGGAATAGTTTCATTATTGTAAAAATTGTAACTGTAATCTAATTCAATATTAGGTTTATTTAATATAACTTTAAAATATTCTACTGTAGCATATTTTTTTTCGCATATTTCTTGTATCATTTGTCTTGATATTATATCAAACAGTTCTTTTTTTCTTTTCTCTAGTTTTCGTTTTAAATTATAGCTGTAAGAACTATTAATTGTTGAAATACTATATTTTACTTTACGTATGTTTGCTTCGTTTGTGTATTTTATGATTTCATTAAATATATTTACATATTCTTTGGCTAACTTTGTTTTTTCCTTCCAATTTTCATCAAAAGTATTTTGTAGTTCTTGAATTTTTAAATCAGCTACCAACTTTGCTTCATCAATACTTTTTCCATCATTATCAATTAAATCAGCATTCAAATTAGATTCACATTTAATTAACAATTTCTCATATTTTTTAATATTTGCTTTAGCTTCTTTTATTATGTTTTCTTGTTTAGATAATTCATTTAGAGCTCTTTTTTGTTCTTCTGATAAATTTTCAATTATATCATTTAATTCATCAATTCCTAAATTATCAATTTCATCTTCAAGATCAGCAATATCTCTTAAATATGCTTTTACTGTTTCATTGTCTCCTCTAAAATATAAATATATTTCATGTGCTACTTTTGCAATTGGATATGTTACTGCTGAAAACACAAAAGTAACAGTATCGCAAAGCCAGCCAAAAAATCCTCCTGGTAGTTCTTTTGATATTATTATATATCTATGATTTCTCCTTTTGTTTAAATGTATTCTGCATCTTTGTGAATTCTCATCTAAAGATATAAAGGTTTTGTAATTTGTATTATCACTAAAATATGTGGGGATAATTTCTTTATAAAAAACATTTGGTAATGTTGATTCAATTTTAGCTAAATATTTAAAATTTTCTATTTTGTCTTTTGTTCTTTGCAATGGAAGATATGATTTCTGCTTGAAAATATGGATATCATAATCCTTAATTTGGATATTGTGCTTGGATTTTGAATTGTTATTGTAATTAAATAGATGAAAGTCTGACCGATCTTGATTTCTATCTTTTTGCCTAAATGATAAAGAATTTATTTCTGATTTTTTATTATCCTTACTATTACTACTATTTTTAATCATAGTAAAAGTGCTATTATTTTTAGTACAATTAAATATTAAAATTGAAAATATAAATAAAGATGAATTTATTAAGTTTCTATACTTAGATATATTATAGATTCTCTCAATATTATAAATGATATATTTAAAATTTATTCTTTTCATGATTACAATTTGATTTTAGTTTTTAATAAACTGCCAATTTTTAAATGTTTGTTAATATTTAGTTTAGGTTGAATTTTAATTTTATTGTTCCTTCTTTTTTTAAAAAAAGTAGTTATTAAATATTCTTTAATATTTTCTAGTATATTAGATTTTTTGATTAAATGAATTACTAACATAACAGAAAAAGAAATAAGACATATTAAAAGTGTGCGTATTAAAGTTTTTATTGCTATTTTCAAAACTCCAAGAAACAAATTATAGATTATTGGCAAAATTTTACACATAATATTAAATAGGACCGGCATTAATTTAACAGATATATATAATCCTCCAGTCATCATACTAAATAAAATAGCTAAATCTTTTAATTTTCTTTTAATCTCTGCTTTTTCTAATTCTATTCTTTGCTTTTCCAGTCTTTCCCTTCTCTCTTTTTCAATTTTTATTCTTCTTTCTTTTTCTAATCTTTCCCTTCTCTCTTTTTCAATTCTTATTCTTCTTTCTTTTTCTAATCTTTCTTTTCTCTCTTTTTCAATTCTTATTCTTCTTTCTTTTTCTAATCTTTCTTTTTCAATTATAGCTTCTCTTTCTTTTTTTTCTCTTTCAGTTTTGAAGTAATCAAATGCAGAGTTGATTGAATTATTTATGATAGTCTTATAAAGCTCATTAATTGATACTTGTTTAAAAATAAAATTGCCATCATTCTGTTCTGTCATTAAATTGTATTTTCCTTCGTATTTAAAAAAATATCTTCCATTTTTTTCATATCCATCAACATAACTTTTAAAATTGCCATATTCATCTTTATAACAAATTTTACAATTCATTTTTCTTGCTCCAATTTTTATAAATGTTTCTTCATTCATATCTCTAAAGCTGCTTTTCATTCTTTTTGAAGAATTTTGTATTGAGCATCCTACCAAAAAAATATATATAATAATTTGAAGGTTATAAAAATTACGGAATTTAAAATCTGATAATCTGGATTTCATTTTATATAAAGTTTGCTTAAAAACGAAAGCAAACTTATTAAACAAAAACAAGAAAATCAAAATCAAAATTAATATTTTATGCTTATAATTATTATTAAAATAAGAATAATTAAATTTTAATTAAAGAAAGTCTTTTTAATGTTAATGCTATAGTGATGTATTTTGTAA
>JAAGZN010000650.1 GCA_024206165.1 Bacteroidota bacterium | reverse complement strand
TTTGTGTAACCCCCCACCCCCAGACCTCCCACCCAAGTCTCGCCATCGCCAACGTCAGCGGCTTCCTCGTGTTCATGGTGAATCGTTCCAGAGCGCTGTCTCCGTCAGGATGGGCGACACCTCCGGCCTCCTCACCACCGCCAACCGGCTGGCCAGGGGCCGCCACCACCTCACCAACTGCCAGCAGTGGAGGATGAGGATGAGGTGGAGAACGAGGTGGAGGAGGACGAGGTGGAGGACCTGCTCGCTGATAGTGTGGTCGAGGTGAAGAAGCTGCTGCAGACGCAGGAGAGCGAGCACCAGGACATCATCGGAGGTGATCTGCACTACACTGTACTACAATGTACACTGCACACTGCACACTGCACACTGCACACTGCACACTGCACACTGCACACTGTACACGGCACACGGCACACGGCACACGGCACACGGCACATGGCACATGGCACACGGCACACTGCACTGCACACTGAACAGCACACTGAACTGTACTCTGTACACTGTACACTGTACACTGTACAGAATTTGTATTGCCTGGCTTTGCCGATGCCACGATGCCACCTATTCTGGAGGTCCGATGCTGGAAACTGCACTGCACACTGCACTAAACACTGCAATGGACGCTGCACTGCACAATGCACTGGACGCTGCACTGCACACTGCCCTGCACTGAACTGAATTCAGGAGGCTGTGCTGGACTCCACCAGCCTGGAGGAATTCTACAGCCACACGATCGCCACCTAGCACCACTGCGAGGCAAGGGCAGGAGAAATGGAGACAACCAGGCAGGTAACTCCATCATGCTGTCTCTGTCTCAGTCTCAGCTGGTATGCACTCCTGCTGTCTCCATCTCGGCTGGTTTACAGGCTATGGCCCCTTGTAATACTACCCAAGGGGTCTGGTCTGTAGGCCTGTCGAACTCACAATCTACGATGTACAATCATTACTGCTGTCTCTGGCATTCTCCATCCTGTCCCGTCCCCCTATCCCTCGTCCTTGGTGGAACACAGAAAACAGTGATGGTGTAGGAGGTCCCGAATCTGCTAAAACCAAAAAATAAAATGGGGTCA
>JAAGZN010000649.1 GCA_024206165.1 Bacteroidota bacterium | reverse complement strand
CGCCTTTCGCATGGAATAAAAGGATACCGTTAGCTCTAAAACGTTGTTAACATACGTATTACAACAGTTCTGTTCATGGGAACAACTTAGAACTTATTACACTGAGGGTTTCTTATTGTTCCCCATCAAGCGTAGTGAAAACTTAGCCCCGCAATTGAAGTTTACCTCAATTTCTTATAAAGTACGCCTTTCGCATGGAAAAATGTAATTCCGTTAGCTCTTAAACGTTGTAAACATCTGTATTAAAGCTCTGTCCATGGGAACAATCTAGAACTTATTACACCGAGGGTTTCTTATAGTTCCCAATGAAACTTAGTGAAAACTTAGCCCCGCAATAAGAGTTCACCTCAATTTCTTATAAAGTACGCATTTGCCATGGAATAAAACGGTTTGGCTGCCCTTAAACGTCAAAAACATACGAATTACAACAGTTCTGTCCATGGAAACAGATTTGAACGTATTACACCGAGGTTTTCTTAAGTTCCCCATGAAACTTAGTGAAAACTTAGCCCT
>JAAGZN010000648.1 GCA_024206165.1 Bacteroidota bacterium | reverse complement strand
TCATAGCCTTTGGAACTATTGCCTGCTATGATTTTTATATATCCATATTGTCGTAATTCTCTTAGATATCTTTTTAATGTATTTGGGTTTATTCTATACTCTATTCTTAGTTCTTTGCTATAAAAGGTTTCTTTTTTATGTATTTTTAAATAGTTTTTTATCATTTCCAGGAAGTTTCTGCTTGCTTTTGTTAACTCATCACTTTTATTTAATAATACTTCTTTTAATAGTTCGTTGGCTTCTTTTATGTCTTCCAATGTCGTTTCTATATAGTTTTCTCCATTTTTATCTATTTTCTTTTCTTTCTGATACTGTTTATAAAAAGTTATTACTTCAATAAAATTTAAATAATGAGAGTTTGTTCTTAATGGTTTGAAGTCTGTTTCTGGGATGATGAGTTTTGGAGCATAGGGATTTATTACTTTTATTGGTTTCAATACGCTTTGAATATCTTTAAAAAATTCCTTGATCTCTTGCTCTTTTGATTGATTTATTTGGCCGGCTGCCAAAGACCTTTGGTAATTCATGATTGCTTCTTTGTGGTTTTTGCTGTTATCTAAATAAATTAAAATGCTTCTATTTGCGTTATCTTCATATAATTTTTCT
>JAAGZN010000647.1 GCA_024206165.1 Bacteroidota bacterium | reverse complement strand
TCATTTCATTGGAACAGCATAGAACCTATTACACCGAAGGTTTCTTCTAGTTCCCCATGAAACTTACTGAACAATTAGCCCTGCAGTAAGGGATCAGCCCAATTTCTTATAAAGTACGCCTTTCGCATGGAATAAAACGATTCTGTTTAATGTAAAACGTTGTAAACATACATATTAAAACAGTTCTGTCCATGGGAACAGCGTAGAATTTATTACACCGAGGGTTTCTTATAGTTCCCCATAAAACTTAGTGAAAACTAAGCCCTGCAATAACCGTTCACCTCAATTTTTTATAAAGTACTCCTTTCGCATGGAATAAAACAATTCCGTTTGCTCTAAAACGATGTAAACAAACGTATTACAACAGTTCTGTCCATGGGAACAGCCTAGAACTTATTACACCGAGGGTTTCTTATAGTTCCCCATGAAACTCAGTTAAAACTTAGCCCTGCAAAAGAGTTCACCTAAATTTCTTATAAACAGCCTAGAACTTATTACACCGAGGTTTTCTT
>JAAGZN010000646.1 GCA_024206165.1 Bacteroidota bacterium | reverse complement strand
TACTTACGAAAAAGGGATAGAAGTTACGAAAAAGGATATGGATGCTATAAACATTAATGGCGACAAATTTCATCCTGAATGGAATTATACCATTGAAAATTCTGCATAGCCAATCATTTAGGTTATTAAATTACAGATCCATAAATGAGAATAAGCTTATAAATAATATTTTGTTGAATATTTTCATAATCCAAAATTTTTATTGTTTAATATTAAAATAAATTGATATTTTGATCTTTTATTATAAAATATCATACAAATATATAAAAAATGTAATTTTTCAAAATTTTAATTTTGATATTGTTTTTAACTTTAAAGTAATCAATTTTTATGAAATGTAGAAATTATAAAAGCCAATCCATTTTTAAAAATATCGATTAATATTTATATTGCTTTATTTTTTTGTAGGTAAATTACAAAAGTCAAATATAAATAATTTATGAATACCAATTTTTTAAAAAATTTAAGGTGGAGAAATTTAATTCATGATATTACACCGGGAACAGAAGAACAATTAAAAAAAGAAATGACTCTTGCTTATATTGGTTATGATGCCACAGCTTCTTCTTTGCATATTGGTAATCTTGGCACAATAATGCTTTTAAAACATTTTCAATTAGCTGGTCATAAGCCCATAATTATAGTTGGAGGAGCAACAACAATGGTTGGAGATCCAGGAGGCAAAAAAGAAGAAAGGAAGTTAATGGATGAAAAAGACATTAATAATAATTTAACTTCTATTAAAAAGCAACTCTCAAAATTTTTAGATTTCGGGAATAAACCAAATAGTGCTGAAATTTTAAATAACTATGACTGGCATAAAGATTTTAATTTTTTGAAATTTTTGAGAGAAGTAGGAAAACATATCCCCGTATCATATATGTTATCTAAAGAGTCTGTTAAAAGAAGATTAGAAATAGGGCTTTCATTTGCAGAATTTTCTTATCAATTATTGCAAGGTTATGATTTTTATTATTTATACAAAAACAAATCAATCAAAATGCAAATGGGTGGCTCTGATCAATGGGGTAATTTAACTACTGGAACTGAACTAATTAGAAGAAAGCTTGGAGGTGAAGCTTTTGCCTTAACAATGCCTTTAGTGACTAAAAAAGATGGCAACAAATTTGGTAAAACTGAAGAAGGAGCTATTTGGTTGGATCCAAAGATGACTTCTCCATATAAATTTTATCAATTTTGGCTAAATTGTGCTGATGAAGATATTGACAAGTTTATTAAAATATTTTCCCTATTGGATGAAAAAGAAATTAATGAACTCATTGAACAACATAATAAAGAACCTCATAAAAGAATATTACAAAAATCTTTAGCTAAAGAAATAACAACAAGAATTCATTCTAAAGAAGATTGTGATCAAGCGATTAATGCTTCTGAGATTTTGTTTGGAAAAAATATTGAAGAAACTTTATCAACTTTAAAAGAAACTACTTTATTAGAAATATTTGAAGGCGTACCTAAAATAGAAGTAAAAAAGTCAATTCTAAAACATTCTTCTGATTTAAATGAATTTTTGTCATTATCTACAAATAAAGTTATTTTCACTTCAAAAGGAGAAGCTAGAAGAGCGATTCAAAATGGAGGAATTTATATAAATAAAAAGAAAATAACAGGAAATGAGAATTTAGAAGATTTTAAATTATTATTTGATAAATATCTTATAATCCAAAAGGGGAAAAAAAATTATTTCCTAGTAAACTTTATTTAATTAACATAAGGATAAGAATTTACAAATTATAATAATATATAAATTGCATTAAATTAATTAAATAGATAAAATATTTTAATTTAAAAGCATTATATTTGTAAAATTATTATTAAATTTCTTATTATAAAATCTTAAAATGTAAATTTATATAAAAAAAGTTTTTTGTGATTTAATATAAGTAGAATTATATTTAAATTAAGTTCCTATTGAAATTAATATTAAAAATATTATGTTTGAAATGAATTCCTATAAATTTGATCTTCCCCAAAATATTAGAAACTCTTTAATTAAAGTCATTGGAGTAGGCGGTGGAGGTAGTAATGCTGTGACAAACATGTTTAATAGAGGAATAAAGGATGTAGATTTTATTGTTTGTAATACTGATGCACAAGCACTTGAAGGAAGTCCTGTTGCTACCAGATTACAAATAGGTGTAAATTTAACAGAAGGACTAGGAGCTGGTGCAAATCCAGAAGTAGGAAAAAATGCAGCGATAGAAAGCAAAGATGATATAAAAGCTTTATTAGAAGATGGGACCAAAATGCTGTTTGTAACTGCAGGAATGGGCGGTGGTACAGGAACCGGTGGAGCTCCAGTAATTGCTAATATTGCTAAAAAAATGGGAATTCTAACAGTTGGAATAGTAACATTGCCTTTTGGTTTTGAAGGTAATAAGAAAAGGAAAAGAGCAGAAGAAGGAATTAAAGATTTAAAAGAACATTGTGATACTGTATTAGTAATATTAAATGATAGACTAAAGGAAGTACTTGGCAATCTTTCTATTGGAATGGCTTTTGCTCAAGCAGATAATGTTTTGACTACTGCAGCTAAAAGTATTGCTGAAATTATTACTGTTCCTGGTTATGTAAATGTAGACTTTGAAGATGTTAAAACGGTAATGAAAGATGCTGGAGCTGCTGTTATGGGATCAGGAGTTGCTGAAGGTGAAAATAGAGCTATCAATGCTGCTAAAGAAGCTCTTACTTCTCCATTATTAGATTATAAAGATATTCATGGAGCTCAAAAAATATTATTATCAATTGTTTCTGGACCAGAATCAGAACTTCAAATGGATGAATTAACTGAAATAACTGATTATATTCAAGAGCAAGTTGGTATTGATTCTGAGCTTATTTTTGGACATGGCTCTGATGATCAGCTTAGTGAAAAAATTAGAGTTACTGTAATTGCTACAGGTTTTAAAGAAATTACCGAAGAGTATATTGATAAGAAAGATAATGCAAAAGAAAAAAATAAATATCTTTTAATGGATGCTTCTAATATATCTCAGAATATTAGAAGAAAAAAAGTAAATATTTTAAATGAGAATCAAGGAGATTTGTTTAAAGATGAAAAAAGAAAACAATTACAAAAATCTCTTACTAACAATAAAGAATTTATAGAAGCTAAATCAGCAGATAATGATTTGAAAGATAAAATGAAAATCCCTGCTTTTATGAGAAAAAACATAATACTAGAAACAGCAGAAGAAGAAAATTCAAATCTGAAAAAAGTAGATCTTTATGATCACGAAGAAAGTAATGATTAATATTATTTTTAAAATGATTTATTCAAACAAAGTGCTTATTAATTTTAGTCCCTCAAAAGAGGCTTTATGAATATTTTCAATTCTATTTCGGGAGTTTCGTTAAAAGAAAAAATCAATAAAATTTAGTTAAAAACAAAGATTTAGCGGTATATTTAATAGAAAAATTACCCCAAAAATCAAGCATATTGCCCAAACCCGGGGTAATTATTAATCGAGCCATAATCGATTA
>JAAGZN010000645.1 GCA_024206165.1 Bacteroidota bacterium | reverse complement strand
TTTGATATACGTTTAGTTCTCCTTTATCTGCACTTACTCTCTTTACTTTAAAAAGTCAATCAAGTAAGCATGGAGAAGATAGTTAATTTTCCCCTTATTTTTATATCATACTAATCTAACGGATATACGTCGAGTATATATATGAATTCAGGTTGTAATTTTTTTTATTATTACAATAAATGCAAGTCACAATTACATAAATATAAATATATCGATTTCTCAATAAATTTAATTTTTTCATAAATAATAGAATTATTGGTTATAACAATATATATGAGAAGTAATTTGCAAAAAAACTATTTTAATAAACAATAAAAAGACATAATAAAGACATCAAATATCATTTTATAATGATAAAATAATTTTAAGCAGTCAATATTTGACTTAATGTGGCTGCCAAATAATAAAGAGCTATTATAAAATAATATTTACATAAAAAGATATTTTTTTCCAATATCAAAATAAAGAATATCTCAATGATTATCCTACATATTAATAAGAAACATAGAATTTAATTAGAAATTTCCAATTAAATTTCCAAAAATTAAAAACAATAACTATTTTTACCTTTAAGGCTCAAGCCTAATCTCTTCCACATGGAAAACACCAATATTTTTTTAAAAATTGGAATATCGTCTCCAACTCTAAAGGGGGCGGATTTCTTTGCTAAGAAAGTTTCAAAAGGTATTGGTGTTACCTCATGTGGACTTGATTGGTTAGAATTTCCGTCCCTTTTTTATTATTAGAACTACAACTTCTAAATTATGATAGATTGTATTGAGGTTAAATATTCGATTTTATTAAATAAAATTTCTCTTTTAAGCTTAAAAGAATTTGTTTTTTTTGTAGAATTAACAAATCAAGATAAAGATGAACTATTTTCTGATATCATGAAATTTGGTCATCCTAAAAGAATTATGGAGAAAGAAAAGATATTTAAAAAAGCTAATAAAAATCTTTATTTATTAACAATTTATGAGTTTATTAATTACTCAAGATTTATAGATAAGGATCCAATAGAATTTTTTAAATATAGATGTAAATAATTTTTTTTAATATTCTTTTAATAATTAAAAGGATTAGTTAAATTGAATTATTTCAATAGTAAGTCTAAATAATATGATTAAGGTAGCAATTAATGGTTTTGGTAGAATTGGAAGATATGCTTTTAAAGCGTTATTAGAGAAAAAAAATATTGCTGTTTCTGCAATAAATGATTTATCAAGTCCTGATTTAATGGGTCATTTATTAAAATATGATAGCATTCATGGTATTTATTCTAAAGATGTTAGTATAAATAATAACATTTTAAATGTAGATAATACTAAAATAAAATTATTTAATGAAAAAAATCCAGAAGATTTACCTTGGAAAAAATTAGAAATTGATATTGTCATTGAAGCAACAGGAAAATTTCTTACTGAAGAGCTAGCTTTTAAACATATCACTGCGGGTGCTAAAAAGGTCATTACTACTGCTCCATTAAAAGAAGGTGAAGCTCCAACTATTGTTATGGGAATCAATCAAAATATTTTAAATGGTTCTGAAAAAATAATTTCAAATGCCTCTTGTACTACGAATTGTCTAGCCCCAATGGTCAAGATCATTGACGACAACTTTGGTATTAACAAAGGATTTATAAACACTATACATGCATATACTGCCGATCAAAATTTACAAGATGGCCCACATAAAGATTTTAGAAGAGCTAGAGCAGCTAGTCAATCTATAATACCTACTTCCACTGGAGCTGCTAAAGCTGTTGGACTTATATTACCACATTTGAATGGAAAATTAGATGGTTTGGCAATGAGGGTACCTGTTGTTAATGGTTCTATTATTGATTTTACTGCGCAAATACAATCTGAAACTTCAAAGGAAGAAATTAATAATATATTTCAATTAGCTTCTAAAAATTATTTAAAAGGGATTTTGCAATATAATCAGGATCCTATTGTCTCTGTCGATATTTTGGGTAATACTCATTCTTGTATCTTTGATTCTGAATTAACTTATGTAAATGAAAATCTTATTAAAGTCATTGGTTGGTATGATAATGAAGCTGGATATTCCCATCGAATAGTTGACCTAATTGAGACTATTTTTTAATATTTTTAAAATTCTTCTTCTTAACTATTTAATGATTTTCCTTCAAATTTCTTCTTTTATTTCAAGCTAAATTTATTGTTTATAAATTACACTTAATTTGAATAATGATATTTTATCTAAATATTTAAATATAAAAAGACATTTTTATAACAACTTTAAGTATATTGGTTTTGTTAAAATTCAAAATTAAATATTATGGAGGCGCTGCAAAAGTCTGGCCTACCTATAAAAAGTTATAAAAAAGGTTTCCTCTCATGAAGTATCTTTTTTAAAATCCATTTTTTAAATTAACGATTCCTGTTATTATTGCCATTTTTATTGCATAGCTCGGTTTA
>JAAGZN010000644.1 GCA_024206165.1 Bacteroidota bacterium | reverse complement strand
CTTTGATATACGTTTAGTTCTCCTTTATCTGCACTTACTCTCTTTACTTTAAAAAGTCAATCAAGTAAGCATGGAGAAGATAGTTAATTTTCCCCTTATTTTTATATCATACTAATCTAACGGATATACGTCGAGTATATTAAATATACTCCTTAATAAATATTAACCTTCTTTCTTAAGGCTTTGAAATATTGATACAAGTTAACTTAAGTTGCAATATATCTTTCTATTTATCATATTGAGCAAAGCGAAATATCTATTTTTAAATAAAAGCAAATATTTTTTAAAGGATCCTTCACTTAGCTCTGGAAGACATGGGTTTTTATATGTTGTTTAATTACTATGAAACTTTGAATAAATTAATTTAAAACAAAAATTAAAAGCCATTCTAATAATTTTCTTTAAAATAAATATTGATTTTAGTAATTACTTTTTATTTTTTTTAATAATTCTTTTAGCTCTTTGAGAATATCATTTTTTTGCACTTCAAATAATTGTTTTCCAAGTATAGAATCCATTTTATTATAATTACTATATATTTCTTTTAAACATTTTTCTGCCTTTTGGTAATCTCTTTCTTCCAAGTATAGAACCTTTAACATATTTAAATTATGATTCAATTCATAAAACCTAGCTTGAAATATTTGTGATTCACGTTTTAGATCCTCAACAAAATCTGGATCATTTCCGAATTTTTTTATTTTATTTAAAATCTTAGAGAATGATTTTCTGATTTCTTCTGATTTTGTTTGATATATTCGAATCAAATTAGAGTTTAATTTTTTTAGTTTTGGATCATTTGCACTAATTTTTTTAAGAATGCTTTTTATATGATTAAGATAATTTATTTTTGTTTTTATAGCAATATTTTTATTGCATAATTTTTGAAAATATGTAAAATATTTATCAGCATAAGATTTTACTTTTTCAATATCTTCTAATAAAAAACATATATCAATAGCTTCAGAATATTTATTCATTCCTTTTTTAATTTGTTTATCTAATATTTCTAGTGCTTTATCAAAATATATATCAGCATTTTTTTCATCATCCAAATATTTCTTATAAATTCGTCCTATTTTAATAAAATTATCAATATTTTCTATTTTTTTAAGATTAGTAATTATTTTTTTAAAATATTCTTTTGATTCATCTTCTTTCTTTAAGGTTTTGAAAATTTGATCTATATTTTGGTCATCTCCAATCTTTTTGTATTCATTTAATGCATTTTGGTAATTTTCATCTGCTTCTTTTATATTCATCTTTTTTTGAAGATCTGCCTTTGAATTATATGCATCAGCAAGATTTTTAATTAATTCTTTTTTTAGTTCTATATTATTACTTTTTTCTTCTTCTAGTTTATCTAAATCTTTTTTGTGGTTTGTAATCTCTTCTGATAATAAATTTATTAATTTATTATGTAAATCTTTTACTTTATCAAGCTCACTACATTCTTGGTATGTTTCTATTGCTAGTTCAAAATATCCATTTTTTTCATAAAATTCGGCTTTTTTTATCAAATACTCATTTTGATTATTTGTTTTAGACTTTATATTTATTAATTTATCATAAAAATTAATCATTTTCTTATTCTGTTTATGAATATTTTCTTTTATTAATTGAATTTTCATAAATTTAGTCAAATCTGTCTCATTTTTATTGACATATGAGATAGTAGACCTACTTATTTGATTATTGATATTAGTATATTTTTCTAAATACTCAACAGCTTTATTATATTCTTTATTAGCTTCATAAAAATTAAAAGTTTGATAATAATCACTACTTAACTTTTGTGCTTCTTCAATATTTAATTTATCCTCTTTACTTTTTTGTTCTTTTGCTTTTATTGAATCTTTAATATTTTTATTATAGTTTTCTATATTATATTTATTTATATCTTCAATTCTTTTACTCACATCAATATTAGTATCAAAGAATTTTTTTGCAATCTCATTATCTCCTGTATTTATATCAAATCTATCGTTTCCAGTGCTACTTGAAGTAGTAGGACTAGTTTCTCCAGCTGGTTCACATTGGTTAAATATTGAAAAGATAGATACTATAAAAACAATATTTTTAATTTTATTCAGAATATACATAATAAGAAATTTTACGTTTTAAAAGTTTGTTATATATTTAAAAAAATAATTATAAATATTAAAATTTGAATAATAAAATTATTTATAATCAAAAAATTCAAATTATTATAAAATATTTATAATTTCGTTTATATGATTTAAAAGCTAAAGTAATTTAAAAAAAATTATTAATCAATTATGTATAAAATTATTTACTCTTTATTTGTATTTATTATTGGATGTAATAAAATTTATATTAATAATATGAATGCTGAAAAATATTTTTTAAGAAAATCAAAAACTGATTCCAGCGTTTCTTATGCGTTATTAAAAAATCAAAAAAATGAAGAAGAGGTAATAATCAATATCATAAATGAAGATAACTATTTAGAAATACTAGAAAAGATAGATATTACTAAATTTGATAAAGCAACATATAATGAAAATATAAATTTAACAAAATCATTTTTAAAGATAACTTATGGTATTGAAATACATGAAATTTTAAATGATATATTAATGGATATAGATTCTAAATCAACTTTGAATGAAATATCAAATATAATTTTAAAATATATTTATCCACCTTATACAATG
>JAAGZN010000643.1 GCA_024206165.1 Bacteroidota bacterium | reverse complement strand
CTAGATTGGTACTTTAGTTCGCTAATCCACTGCGCAATCGGGGCCTCAAAATCCTGCTTCTTCTCAAGTTAAAGATACTCTGTGTTGCATTGTGTTGTGTGAGCGCACAAACTTGAATTCAGAAAATGTCAGAAACTTGTAGCCATTTCTCTCTGGCCTGAAATCTCTTGATGATGTTATTAGCAGATTGGTTTCAGGGATTCTCAGTGATGTGGTGCAAACAGCGTACATATTTATCCCTGAAACCTTTATTGCATGTCCTAAATTCTCAGTTTACAATTTATTGTAGAGGCTAGGATCAAAAAACAATTTTCTGAAACTATGTATGCGTGAAACTTCCGTGATCTAGGGCTGTTTTTGTTGAATTTTTGTTGAAACATAAATTAGTTGACTCATCTTGTCTAACTAGGTCAGCTTCAGTAAACTTTGAGTTATAGAGAACCAGTCTTCTTTCTTGTTTCTCCTTCTTCTGAAATTTATGTATCTCTATAGCATTGTGTTTTATATAACAGCATCATAGTACTCGATGTACGAAGGTACATGCCATATATCTCTATAGCATTGTGTTGTCTATAACAGCATCATTGTGCTCGATGTACGAAGGTACATGTCATATATATATATAGCATTGTGTTGTCTATAACAGCATTATTGTGCTCGATGTACGAAGGTACATGCCATATATCTCTATAGCATTGTGTTCTCTATAACAGCATCATATTGCTCAATGTACGAAGGT
>JAAGZN010000642.1 GCA_024206165.1 Bacteroidota bacterium | reverse complement strand
TTCCCATGGACAGAACTCTTGTAATACGTTTGTTTACAACGTATCTGAGCTAACAGAACCGTTTTATTCAATGGGAAATGCGTAGTTTAAAAGAAATTGAGGTGAACTCTTATTTCGGGGCTAAGTTTTCACTAAGTTTCATGGGGAACTATAAGAAACCCTCGGTGTAATAAGTTTTAGGCTGTTCCCATGGACAGAACTGTTGAAATACGTATGTGTACAACGTTTTAGAGCAAACGGAATCATTTTATTCCATGGGAAATGCGTACTTTATAAGAAATTGAGCTGAACTATTATTGCGGGGCTACGTTTTCACTATGTTTCATGGGGAACTATAACAAACTATCGAAGTAATAAGTTCGAAGCTGTTCCCATGGACAGAACTCTTGTAATACGTAAGTTTACAACGTTTTAGAGCTAACAAAATAGTTTTTTTTCCATGAGAAAGGCGTACTTTATAAGAAATTAAGCTGAACTTTTATTACGGGGCTAAGTTCTCACTTAGTTTCTTGGGGAACTATAAGAAACCCTCGGTATAATGAGTTGTAGGCTATTCGAATAAACAGAACTGTTGTAATAC
>JAAGZN010000641.1 GCA_024206165.1 Bacteroidota bacterium | reverse complement strand
TTATTTAAATATAATTTGGCTGAGTTTATTAGTCTTTCTGTTTTATTTTTACCTCCATTACCACTTATTCTTCCTATTTCTCTATTTAAGTTTTTTAATTTTTTTCTCCAATCCTTTGATTTTCTCCATTTGGGTAATCCCAACTTTTCTATTATATCTATGCATTTTCTTATACAATCCCATAATAAACCATAGTCTGTTGGAAAGTGTGTATTCGTTTCTACTACAAAACTATCTGTTTTTAAGGATAAATCCGGACTTTTTTTTTTGAATATTTCATGACCTACTTTTACTATTATTTCATTTATACCTTTTAATAAATCATCATCTAATAGTGATAGGTTATCATATATATTTTGATAGCTATATTTTTTTCCTTCACTAAAATCTTTTTGATGTACTCCCATTATTCCTCTTAATAATGTATCATAATTAGCTGAATGGTGAAGTTCATCATAACCTAAATTCATACATAATCTTGTTTGAGCAAGAACAAATATTTCCCAT
>JAAGZN010000640.1 GCA_024206165.1 Bacteroidota bacterium | reverse complement strand
CCTACTAATGATCCAACTAACGATCCTACGAGCGATCCGACCTATGATCCTACTAACGATCCTACTTTTGACCCTACTAATGATCCAACTAACGATCCTACGAGCGATCCGACCTATGATCCTACTAACGATCCTACTTTTGACCCTACTAATGATCCAACTAACGATCCTACGAGCGATCCGACCTATGATCCTACTAATGATCCTACTTTTGACCCTACTAACGATCCAACATCAGACCCAACTAACGATCCTACTTTTGACCCTACTAATGATCCAACTAACGATCCTACGAGCGATCCGACCTATGATCCGACTAATGATCCTACTTTTAACCCAACCAACGATCCAACATCAGACCCAACTAACGATCCTACTTTTTATCCGACATTAGACCCTACTTTTGATCCGACATTAAATCCAACAGTTACTACTAGCGATCCCACATCCGATCCTACTTTTAACCCTACAATTGATCCTACTTATGACCCCACTAATGATCCTCAAGAATTCTTTTGTATTAATAATTGCTTAAGCAATACATCTTTTTTTAATTCAACAATAACTTATAATTTCTTGAATGAAGAAGAATGCTTTCCTGAAGATGACGTTCAATCAGAATTTTTTTTAGATTTGCCTAATCCTATAATTTGTCCTAATGACTTAGATATAATTGGTTGTGTTTCTAGAAATCTTTCTGTATCATGTTCCGATAATAATACCGCAATTATAAAATTTGAAAAAAATGTGCCATGTGCAGTAAGAATAAAAAATACTATAGATGCAGGTATTGATTCAGTTGATACAATCCAGATTAATCAAAGTCTTGAAATTTTAACTAATTGTAGTGCTGCTGTAACTAATAGTTTTGGTGTACGAACTACTACTAAAAAACCTGTAATGTGGCCTACTCCTTATCCTACTAAATCTAAAATGTGGCCTACTCCTTATCCTACTAAAGATATAAAAAAACCAGCTGAACCTAAACATCCATCAACTAATCAATCTAATGATGATTCAGTTAGTGATTGGTGGATAGCAATTATTATAGGGGGATCCATAATCATTTGCTGTTGTTGCTGCTATTGTATTTGTACTTTATGCTGTAAAAAGAAATATAGCAATAGTTATGATGAAGTTCTTGATCCTGAAAATGATGAACCAGAAGCTAGAGTTATTTTTTCTAGTGATAATGGGGGGATTTATCGTTTGTAATAAATTTATGTTGTTATAGACAGTTTTGCTTACAATGTTTTAAATAAATATTAAATTAATTCATATTAAATTCATATTATTTGAAATTCTGAGCTGCAATTCCAATAGCTTCAGATGAAGTAAGATATGGATAAAATATTCTTTTTAATTCTGATACTTTAATACCATATTTTATAGCCATACTAATTTGCATAGCAATTTCTCCTGCATTAGCACCAATTACTCTTCCTCCAATTAATTTATCTGTTTTAGGATTTCTTATTAATTTTATTATTCCTCGCTTATCTAAACTTGTTGAAGATCTAGCTAACCAACTCATTTGTATTACAGAAACTTGATAGGGTATTTTTTTTGTTTTTGCTGTCATTTCATCTATACCTGCTCCTGCAAATTTTGGATTTGTAAACATTACCCATGGGAGAGCTTTATAATTTACTGTTACCTTCTTTTTTCTAAAAGCATTTAATGCTGCAATTCTTCCTTCTTCATATGCTGTATAGACATACATTGGTGTATTTACACAATCTCCTATAGCGTATATATTGGGGATTGAAGTTTCCATTTTATTATTTACAATGATACTTCCTTTTTTATCAAGTTTTAATTTTATTGATTCGATATCAAGGACTTTAGTATTTGCTAAAACTCCAGTGGCTAAAACTATTTGACCTCTTTCTATAAGTTCAAAAGGTTTATCAGCTTGACGTTTTCCATACATCATTATTCTTGATCCTTTTTTTTCGACTTTCTCAATGTTACAATTATGGTGAAATTCTATCCCTAAGTTTGTCAGATGTTTTTCCAACTCATTTCCTAAGTCTCTAGTTTGTTTATGTAATATTCTATCAGCTCTATTTACTACTCTTACTTTTACGCCAAGTTGAGAATATAAACAAGCTATTTCTAAACCTATATAGCCAGCACCAATAATTGTTATAGATTTGGGTTTGTCTTCCAAATCAAAAAGAGTTCTATGAGTTAAATAATCTATATCTTCAATACTTTTAATATCAGGTATTTTTGTTTTTGCTCCTGTAGCTATAATATATTTTTTTGCAGTATATTCTCTTCCATTGACTTCTATAACATTTTTTCCTTTAAATTTAGCCCATCCTGAAATATAAGTTAATCCTCTCATATTTTTAATTATTGATGGATATTTACTTTGCCATATCTCATTTACATATTCTTTTTTACCTCTAATAAATTTTTTAAAATGAACATGTGGTTTACCAGGAGTTATTCCTTTATATTTTATATTTTTAGCTTTATATATACTTTCTGCTGCTCTAACTAAATATTTTGAAGGCATACATCCTACATTGATACATGTCCCTCCAATTCTTAATCCTGCATTTATTAATAATATTTTTTTATTCATTTTACTTGCTGTTTTAGCAGCAGAAAAGGCAGATGAGCCCCCTCCAATAATTATTAAATCAAAACAACAAGTATCTACAGATTTTACTCCTAAGTTGGGCATTTGAGTTGCTTTTTTATTTTTAAAAGCAAAAAGTATAATTACTGCAAACAATGGCAATAATTTTTTAAAAAACATATTATAAATAAATGGAAATTGATTTCTGATATTTTGCATAGCAATTAATTATTTATACTCTTTATATATAATTTACAATTTATTTAAATAAAACAAAAGTTTATATCAATTTTATGAAATAATTTATATTTGTATTTTAATAAATTTAAAAAAAATTGAAAAGTCTTATAAACTATCATTAATGAACAATCTAATTAAATTAATATTTTTATAATTTAATCAAAGCTTGCATTTGTTATTTTATATTTTTATTTTGGTGGCATAATTAAATGGAGACACTAAAATATAAATTTTTTAAGGTTATATTATTAGTATCCTTCAAAATATAATTTCATTATAAAGAAGTCTTAGAGTTTTAAAATTTCATAATTCTGAAAGTCATAGTATGCATTATATATTTGTTTTTTTCATCAATAAATTTACTTAAAATGAAAAATATTTTTTTTATAGGTATAAATTTACCTATGTTTTTTTCTTGTATTATATCTAAAGAAAAAAGTGCTAGATGTGCTAAAACTATAAAAGTAGAAACAGAAATTCCTATTTTAAATACAATTACAAAATCTCAAAGTCTGCCCCTCCTATCTTCTTATCATTATCAAAAAAGAGCTGATAATAGAAAGAAAAGAAATTTATTTACAGAATTTTCCGATAATAATCCTCAAAAAAGAAGAAAAATATCAAACAGCGACTCTATATTAAATAGCATCACCCCTACTTCTTATGAGATAACAAGAAATAAAGAAAAAATCGAACAAAATATACCTCTCATTTCTCCAACAATCAATATAAATAAGAAAAGTCATGAATATTCTAATTCTAGAATATTTACATTTAGTAACTATAAGGAAAAAAGCTCTAAAATATCTTCTTTTAAAATAAAAAAATCTTCGAGAGTAGATTCATTCACTGATAATATAAATTTTCAAAAAGAAAGTATAGAAGCAAATAAAATTAAATATGAAAAGACCGATATAGATCATCGTAATGAAAAACAATTTAATAATCTCAATAATTCAAATTTGAATTTATTACAAACTATACTTGCTAAATTTTTAGATATAGAAAAGAGCAGCATTTGTTTAAAAAAATGCTTCAAATCATATACTAATTATGTTTGCAGAATAAATTTGAAAGAATATGATAATATAGTGATTAAATATTCAACAAATAAATCGAGGAAAAATGGAGCTAAATTAGATCCTTGCCATCTTTCTTTAGAATATCAAGTTTTACAACTAGATTTGGAAAGAAATATTCAGAATATAAAATTACCAACTCCTCTATTTTTTGATAATCAAAATAATATTATCTTCATGACTGATTTAGGCAATTCTGAAAATTTATATGATATAGATTATAAAATATATGAAAAGTCTTTAAATTTATTTAATATCGGAAAATTTTTACAAAAAGTACATAATTATAATTTTTATTTCAAAACTTTATTAAAGGCTTCTGAAATAAAAGAATGTATTTATAAATATAAATTATCAAAGCTTCTAACTATAATAAATTGGGATATTACAACACCTATAAAAAACCCTATAAAACCTGGACCTACCTTATTGGATTTTTCACCTGGAAATTGTTTAGCTTTAGAAAATGATATTGGCATAATTGACTTTGATTTTATTTCTTGGTCAGATCAATTATTTGATATTGCACACTTTCATGCTTCTTTTTTTATGTTATTATTATCTCAAAATATAAAGAATAAAATATATTTAGATAATTTTCTTATTGGATATTTTGATAAAATTTCAAATCTTGAAAATAATCATAAATACTGGAAAAGATTTTGCAAATACTATGCAGCTACAATGTGTCACCGTATATCTCAGCATGTTAATCTAAATTATATAAAAGAACAAAAAAGCAATATAGAACAAATATTTTCTTGTAAAATAAATACATGGAATGCACTTTATTTTTTTATTATTCATAATTTTGATTTACATCAATAAAAAAGTTAAAGACTGATGATTAAATTTTATTATCTTTTTTATTTAAACTATCTGACATTAAGAAAGCAATAAATGAAAAAAATATGATATAAAAAAAAGGAAATAAAGGAAAATGAAAAAACTTAATACCTGCAGAAAACATATATCCTAAAGTTCCTGACATCAACATGGTGCCTAATGCATGACCAATAGCAAGTCCCCTATATCTTTCGGTAACTGGAAAAATATCTATCATAATTCCATGAGCTAAAGCATTAAAAGGGGCTATTGATATTGCGAGCATAATATTTGATATTAAAACAAGATTTATCAACTTTAAATTTATACTTAACGATAGTATCGTTATAGAAACAAGAGCAGAATAAAGTCCCCATTTAATAATTTTTTGTCTATCAAATCTATCAGCTAAAAAGCCTGCAACAGGCATAGAAAAACAAAAGCTTAAAAGAATAAATAATGAAAAGCCAGATAATAATGGTTTTATTTCAGGAAATATTCGAGGCAAATAATCTTTCATTAAAACAATAGTTCCTTTATATGTAACTCCGAATCCCCCTGATAAAAAAATCACTTTTATGATATCTTGCCATCTATTTTTAAGTAAAGAAAGTGTACTTGGTATATTCTTATTTCGATTAATGGATTTTATATATTCAGGAGTTTCTTCTAGATATTTAGAAAAATAAATAACTATTAAGCAAAAAGGAGCTGATAACAAAAAAGGGATTCTCCAACACCAATCAAAAAATACCATAGAAGAATTACAAAGATCAGTTATAATAAGTCCTAAACCCAGTCCAAAAGCTGCTGATGTTCTGGTAAGAGCAGAAGTGATATAACGATATTTATCTTTTACATGTTCTATAACATAAATGGCAGCACCACTATATTGCCCTGAAATAAAGAACCCTTGTAAAAATCTATAGATAATTAAAAATAAAGAAGCAAAAACTCCAATAATTTTATAATTAGGTAAGAAGCCTATTAATATAGTTGGAATGCCCATACCTATTAATGATATTTTCAAAGATAGTTTTCTGCCATATTTATCTCCAATTTTACTAAAAAATAATGCCCCTAATGGTTTCGAAAAATATGAAATTGAATAGATAGCAAATGCATATAGCAAACTACTAATCTTGTTTGTTTTAATAAAAAATTCAGAAGCTATTATGCCTGCTGAGAATCCATAAAGACTATAATCGTAGTATTCTATTATTGTACCTAAAAAAGCAGCTATTATTTTTTTATTTATTATTTCTTTTTTATTGAATCTTTTTTCTCTATATGATAATCTATTAGTTTTAGTTATTTCTGTCATTATTTTACATTACTTAATATCCCTATAACAATTAATTCTAATAATTTCACTTTTTTCCCAATACAATTTTAATATGAAACTAATTTTTAATAATCTCTAAAATAAAAAAATAATTGTCATTAAAAGCAAAAATTTACAAAAAAATTAAATTTATCAAAATTTTTTATTAAAAAATTATTTAAATATTACAAAAATAGGAATTATAATTACCGTAGAAAAATATATTTATAGACTAAAATAAGATGTCAATATCAATTTATTTTAATGTTTTTTATCAAAATTTTAATTTTTTAATAGTTGTTTATAATTAAATACATATATAAAATTTAAAATTTTAAAATATATGTTTAAAGTTTCATAAATTTGTTAAAATACCAGCTTTAACAAAGTAACTATGTCATTTAAAAATATTACAGGAAATTTTGAGTTTAAGAAAACACTTTTGCAAACAGTTTCATCTCATAGAATCCCTCAATCCCAATTGTTTATAGGTCATGAAGGATCAGCGATTTTACAATTAGCAATTGCCTATATCAAATATATTAATTGTATAAAAAAATTAAATAGTGATAGTTGCGATGAATGCTCGAGCTGTAATAAAATAAATAAATTAATTCATCCTAATATAAATTTCATATTTCCCATTGCAAAAGTTCCTCAAATCAAAAAGGATAAAATGATTAGCTCATCCTTAATAAAGGAATGGAGACAGTTTATATTAGCAAATCCATATGGTACCTTAAAGGATTGGAGTGAGTGTATTCAAAGTGAATCAAAACTATTTTCTATATATAGAGAAGAATCTCATGAAATTTTACGTTCATTAAGTTATAGTCTTTTTGGAGATGGTTATAGGTTTATATTAATTTGGCTTCCTGAATATATGGGAATTGGCACTGCAAACGCAATGCTTAAAATTTTGGAAGAGCCTCCTCTAAACACAAAATTTATATTAGTTAGTAATGATGCAGAAAAAATACCTATAACAATAATATCAAGAATGCAATGTCATTTTATAAAGCCTTTTAGCAAAAATGAAATTGAATATGAACTTTGTAATAAATTTTCTGTTTCTCAATGTCAAGCTAAATTATCAGCTAATATGGTTGAAGGAAATATGAGCGAGGCTTTAAAAATATCAAAACCTGATTATTTAAATGATAATTTTGAAAATTTTAAAAAATGGATGAGAAATTGTTATGCTAAAAAGTTTAATGAACTTATTTCTCAGGCGGAGGAATTTTCTAAATATAATAAAGAGCTACAAAAGTTTTTCTGTATTTATTGTATTAAAATGTTTAGAAATACTTTATTTCAGCTTTATGATGTTAAAAATATGATAAGTATTGCTGAAGATGAAAGTATATTTTTAGAAAGAATGAGCAGATATTTTAGCTTTGAAACAATATTAATAATGGTAAAAGAATTAGAAATTTCCATTAATAAAATTGATCGAAACGCAAATTCAAAAATTAATTTTTTAAATCTTTCAATTAAATTTTCTAAAATATTTAAATAAATATCTTCTAATTTTAAAAAATATGATTACAAAATCAGAATCTAATATTTCAAATATAAAAATAGAATTACATTCTCATAAAAATGAAATTAAAGTAATTAGCAATAAAAGATTTTTTAAAACAAATCCTGGTGAATATGGCGAAGACGATAAATTTATTGGAGTATCTGTGCCCATAATTAGAAAGATAGCAGCTAAATATAAAAATGTAAAATTACAATATTTAAAAGAACTTATTTATTCTGAGATTCATGAAGAGAGATTTTTAGCTTTAGTAATATTAGTAATAAAGTTTAGAAATGCATCTAATAATAAAGAGCCAATATATAATTTTTATCTTGACCATATAAATCAAATTAATAATTGGGATCTAGTTGATATTTCAGCAAAAGAAATAATTGGTTATTATCTTTATTATAATGAAGGTCTTCAAGACTTATTATTAAAATTAGCTAATTCTAAGAATCTATGGCATAGAAGAATAGCTATAATTTCTACTTTTTACTTTATAAAAAAAGGTTATTATAAAAAAACTTTAAATTTAGCGAAATTGTTAATTAATGATAAACAAGATTTAATTCACAAAGCAATTGGATGGATGCTTAGAGAAATTGGCAAAAAAGATTTAGAAATATTAAAATCTTTTTTGAATGAAAATATTAAAAAAATGCCTAGAACTATGTTGAGATATGCAATTGAAAAATTTGATGAAGATAGCAGGAATTTTTATATGAATATTAAATAACTAAATAATTTATTTTAAAATGGTAAAACAAAATTCAACAATTGTAAGTAAATTTTTAATAATTTTCTTTGGATTATTTTTTGTACAAAATTTATTCAAACTACCCTTAATAGAACTATTTGGTCTTAGAGATATTAGATCTGAATCATTTATGTTTTATCAGATCTTTACTCATATTTTTATCCATTCTAGTTTAGGACATTTGTTAAGAAATGCATTTGGATTTTGGCTTTTTGGGCAAAGATTAGAAAAAATATTAGGTAAGAAGTATTTTCTGATTTTGATTATATTATCAGGATTAGGATCTGCATTATTACAATCTTATACTAATTATATAAACATAAGTAAAATTCAAGAAAAGTCATTAGAATATTATTCGGCTCCTTCACCAGAAAAATTTAATGAGTTTATGAATAATTTTCCTTCAAATTTAAAAAGAAAATATAAAGTCTTTATTGATATGTATGAGAGGAATCCAAAAAATGTGACTTATATTGTTGAAAGTAAAAAAATTATTAAATCTTTATATAATTTTAGATTAGAGACTCCTTCAGTTGGAGCTTCTGGAATTTTATTTGGATTCTTAGCTGGCTTTACAATTCTATTTCCTAATGAACTTTTAATTATTATATTTTTTCCTATTCCTATCAAAGCTAAATATTTAACATTGCTTTATGGTCTTTATGAATTATATGAGGGATCGAGAAACAATCCCGCTGATAATGTAGGTCATTTTGCCCATTTAGGAGGATTGGTTTTAGGTTATCTATTTATGAGATGGTGGAAAAAAAATATATTAAAAGGATTTAAATAATATTGAAAAATAAACTCTGATATTTATTATTATTGATTTTTATTATTCTTAAACTCAAAAGTATGTAAAAAATAAATTTCTTCAAATTTAATATCTTTATCATTTCCTTTTTTATCCCATTCGCTAGTATTTAGAAGAATAATATCTTCATCATCATTAATATGATATAAAACTCTAATAATATCTCTATATTCTCCTGAATTATGTTTAATTGTAAAATAAAGTAGTTCATTTTCTAAAGAATGACTTTCTTCTTCTCCTAAAACATAAATAGGATAACCAGGTTTCCCCCAATCGTAAGTAAAAGAGGAATAAGAGAAGTCATGATAAAGTAGTTTTATTTTATCAGAACATGTTATTACATATGATTTATTCTTTAATGGAAAAGTACTTTTAACATATTTGTATACTAAATTATGATTTATACATTTAGTTTTATCAAAAAACTGAGGAGGGATAAAATTTAAATTATATTGATTTATTGTTTCATCTTTTTTTTTATCTTTTTTTTCTTTATATGTATTTAAACAATATCTTTGTTCTGATTTTTTAATTTTATAAAGCGATTTTGGCATTGTCATTATTACACTATTCAATTTTAATATTGGAGTAAAAGTTAAAGGTTCATATTCATCTTCTGATTCAAAAAGAATTATTTTTCCTTTCTGAAAATATTTATTATTTAATATCTGAATATTAAGTAATTGAGGATAACAAGAGTGATGTAATAATAGTTCATAAATAACTTTGATATTTACTTTATATTCTTTTAGATAATGACTTATAATTTTATCGAATGCAAGAGCGTTTTTCTGTTCTTCTTCCAATTGAGTATCTGATAAATTTAAATATTTTATTCCTGTATATTCTACATGTTTCCATTCACATTTATGATATAAATATTGACTTTTTTTGCCATTTGAATGTATTATTCTTTTCATTGACAAATTTGATTTTAAATTACAAGAAAATAAAATTATAAAAATAAATTTATTATAAGATTTAAATTTGAACATATCTATATTTTGACTTATTAATTTCGGAAGCATCAATATAGAGTTTTAAGATATTCCGTAAAAATAATGTTAAGAGAAAACATTTTATCATATAAAAATACTGAGATAGAGATAGAGATAGAGATAGAGATATAAATCATAAACATATAATATATTGAAAGTATAAAAAAAGAGATAAGTTTTATTTATAGAATATAATATTGAATAAAAATTTGATCTTATAGATAATTTTAACATTTTTAATAAATATTTTCATAACAAACTTTTAATTAAAAATGATAATTATTTTAACGATATATACTATAATAATTTACAGCTGTAATTTTGATAATAACATAAACAATTGTTGTTCTTCTAATAGAAACAAACAAAATAAAGAGAATAAATTAATTAAAGAAGAAAAAGAACTTACAATTAAAAGATCTCATGAATCTATTAAAGATGATAAAAAATCATATAAACCTGGAATCTGTGAATCTATTTTTAATTGGATAATTATTAAATTTGAACTCGATAAACCTACAGAACTGTCATGGAATGAAGATTTAATACCTAAAGATATAAAGCAACTACCAAGATTAATTATTGGAAGATCTCAAGAAATGATATACAATAAAAATTATATTAAACTTAAAATTGATGATTATCATATTTTATATTCAAAAAAAGATAAAACTATAGGTTTTAAAAATAGAGGACCTATGCCTGAAAATGATTTTGAATATTTTAGTAGTAAAGGATTTGTATTCAGGCAAATAGCCAGAATTCAACCTTATCTAGAAAAAGAAGGATGTATTACTTTAAAAAAGAATGACATTACTCTAGATCTAGAAGGTGCCCCTCATATTAAGGCCAATGCCTATAAATTTGAAACAATTAATGAAATAAAAGATAAGTTAGCTGATGAAAAAAAAGAGAGTGTAAAAGCTATAGTTTTTGAAAGAGCAGGCAATTTTCCATTTAATATAAAACATATAAAGTTATTAAATAAAAATACTGATCGATTCTATAATCTTAATCCTTATAAAAAAGACAAAAAGCTAGAAAAATTAAATTATTATGGAATGAGTGGAAATAGAGCAAACTTAAAGGTTTTATATGCACAAAATAAAAAATTCTATCCAAAAGTTTTAAGAGTAGAAGATTCTCCAGAATATTTATTTAATCCTATGAGAGATCCCATAAAGTTTGCAGATCTTACTTTTGCATCAAAGGTTTATGAATCCAATATTTTGAAAAGTTACTTCAATCTATTGGCTCCAGGAGGTGTTTTTATTTATATGTCTAGCAGTTATCATTTTAATAGACATGGTGGACTAGTTTTTAAAGATGAAAATGATAATTTATTTTCACCTTTTGAGAATTTAGATGATGAAAGAATGAAAAGTTTTTTTAAGAATATTTTAGAAGAAATAGGATTTATAAATATATCTTTTGAGAAAGATCCCTGGTTTGAAGAAGATGTGTTATTTATAAAAGCATTTAAACCAAAAAAGGTTAATTTAATTATTGGTAGCGGGGGCAGGAATTGAACCTGCGACCTTCGGGTTATGAGCCCGACGAGCTACCTCTGCTCCACCCCGCGATATTGATTTATACAAATTTAATATTTTTTATTTAAATTGCAATAAAAATAATCTAAATATCGTATAATTTAATATTTAAATTTATAAAATCCATATTTATTAACTTGCTCTATGCAAGTTGTATTATATAAAATATTTTTTCTCTATAATTTAATTAAATGATAAATAATTTTAAATCTGGTTTTGTAAGTATTGTAGGTAAGCCTAATGTAGGAAAATCCACCTTGATGAATACTTTGATAGGCGAAAAGCTATCGATAGTTACTTATAAAGCCCAAACAACAAGACATAAAATTTTAGGAATAATTAATAAGAAGGATTTTCAAATTATTTTTATGGATACTCCCGGCATAATATCTCCTAAATATGAATTACAAAAAAAGATGGTACAAGAATCTTATAATTCTATTGTAGGTGCTGATGTTATAATTTGGATGGTTGATATTTTTGAAAAAGAAACAAATGAAAAATTAATAGAAAAAATTAAAAATGAAAATATTCCTTTGATCATTTTGATAAATAAAATAGACCTATTGGAAGATAAAAATGAAAATACTGAAAATGAATTAATTAATTTTTGGAAAGAAAAAGTACCTGATGCAGAGATATTAATAATTTCAGCTATCTCTAAAATAAATATTAATGAAATTATTGATAAAATCTTAAAATTGTTTCCTTATCACCCTCCTTATTTTCCAAATGATATAATCTCTGATAAACCTGAAATCTTTTTTGTTTCGGAAATTATTAGAGAAAAAATTTTTACAATATATAAACAAGAAATTCCATATAGTACTGATGTGGCTATTAAAGAATTTGTTGAAAATGAGAATATTATAAAAATCAAAGCTATTATTTATGTTGAAAGAGAAAGCCAAAAATATATTTTAATTGGGAAAAAAGGCTTAGAACTTAAAAAGGTTGGAACAAGAGCTAGATTAGATATGGAGAAATTTTTGAATAATAAAGTATATTTAGAACTAAAAGTCAAGGTTCTTCCAAATTGGCGTAAGAAAACTAATATACTATCTAAATTGGGATATTAAATTTTATTAATATTATTAACAAATATTTCAGCTTAATTTGATTAATTTGAATAGATTGATTTGATATATTTTAAATATTCTTCGAAAATAGATTTCTCTTTATTCACTATTTCTTTTTCTTTATTTAACACCTTTACACATTCATTACAATCTATTTGTCCTTTTTTAATTAGTATATTTTGAGCTTTTTTGAGCTCTTCCATATTATTGCTATCATAGAAATAATATTTTCTATTGAAATCTAAATTTAAAATATATTTAAATGGACACCATCTTTTTTCTAAAATCATAATACAATTCTTCCACTCTAATAAATGTATTATTTTCTTTAAACAAATATCCATTTGTTCTTTTGTAATTTTAATTTCACTTAGTAAATTTTTATAAATTTTATATTGATTTTTATCTACTTCTATGCTTTTTTCATTTCTTTTAACGACTCCAAAAGGGATACACTTTAAATATTTTGTACTATTCCACAAATGGTTAGGAATTTCAAAATTATTAAACTTATCAAAATTAAAGTTTTTATTATCACAAAATTGCAATAATTTAAATAATATTAATTCTATCAAACCATTACAAATTGAACACCAATCACAAAATACTTTATCTCTCCCTTTCTGAAAGCGGGTCAATGATATATAATGATCTATGTCCTTTTCTTTAATATGTAAGAATTTTGAATTTTTACATAATTCAATGATTGCTAATAAATTAGTGTGATTTGGTTCTATAATTTTGGCTTCAAAATAAATTGAAAATAACTCGTAAACTTTTGAATGTAAAAAGATTGAACTTAATAAAAAAGACTTATTATTCATTTTTGAATAATCATTCAATATATTATTTAGAATTTTTGATTTAGAAATCATTAATCTGATAAATTAATCTTTATTAATTAATATAAGTTTTAATTTTGATAAAATATTATTAATTGAATTAAATATTGCAGTAAAAGATTTATTATATTTTTCTTCTTGTTTGTTATTTCCAATATAAACAAATCCTAAGATCAAGGTTTGTTTTTTTATTTTTAAAATTTCAAATTGTGATCTTAATGATTCTTTTATTCTTCTTTTTATTAAATTTCGTTCTATCGCTCTTTTTATAATTTTTTTTGGAACAGAATATAATACTTTATCTTCATTTACATCATAATCATTACCATTTAAGAAATATAATTTTAAAGGATATACTTTGATTGTATTAGAAGATTTAAATAAATCAGAAATTAATTTTTTATTTTTTAGAGATGCTATTTTAGTTTCTTTCAAATTATTTGATTAACAAAATTAAAACATTAAATAAACAGTTTGATATATTTTATGCTTAATTCAATAATTTAAATTACTTTTTATGACGAGGCTCATCAGAAACTGATAATTTATGTCTTCCTTTTGCTCGTCTTCTTGATAATACATTCTTTCCCCCAACTGAAGACATTCTAGTCATAAATCCATGTTTATTTTTTCTTTTTCTTATAGAGGGCTGAAAAGTTCTTTTCATAATAATAAATTAGCTTTCAAACATAATTAGAATACAATTTTAAGTATTATTTTTAGAAATTACAAATATAAATTACCTAACTTCAAAATCATTGTAAATGAAAGATAAATAATCATATACTGCATGACTTGCTTTTGTTAATTTTCTTTTAAAAATATTATTTGAGGGGGTTTCTAGCATTCCTCTTTTGTCAAGAGCATCTTTTAATTTCGTATGTATATAATACCAATCTGTCAAAGTCCAATTTTGATAATTCATAATTTTGTTTGTTTTAGATATTTCTTGCAATTTTTTTTCAATATCTAAATCAACATCAGCAGTTATGATTTTAGTTTGTCTACCAATTCCAAAATCAAAAAATATATTCATAAATCCAGCATCTTCCAACAATAAAGCTCCCAATTCTCTATTTGCCAATTTTGCCTTTTGTAATTCTTGATTTTTATTAAGATTTTTATTTTGCAAAATATGTAAATAATTATCTATTATATCAATTTTTGCATTATAAAAATGTACTAGATTTCTATTGACATTCTTAGAATTTGTATTTATACTGCTTAAGATAGTTAAATATGTTCGTATTCTAATCCAATCAATTTTTTCATTAATGAATGAGTTTTTTATTTTCTGGTTATAATATTCGTAATAATTTAAAGTTAGGATATTAGATATTTTACTTTTTATTTTTTGATTTAATTTATTGATACTTTCTTTGATTGCATTTTCTGCTTTACTCCTTAAATCTATTTTATTATACTGAATGAGTCTCTTAGCTACCTATAAAAGACTTATAATTTCTAGGTTCATGTTTGAGCATTCTTGTCAAAAGATTTTCAAATATATTTTCCTTCATAAAATGTCTATTAAATCTATATGTATACTCATTTATATAAGAT